>NZ_JARVSG010000047.1:0-85547 GCF_030209335.1 Pseudarthrobacter sp. fls2-241-R2A-168 | reverse complement strand
GGAAAACGCGGAAACCCGACTGCAAAAATTTGAAACCAGCTGTAAAAACCAGACCCATCCACAGGGGCGGACCGATCCAGTCAATTCAACCAATTCATAAAACAATTGGTATCAACAAACTTGGCACACTATTGAGTTCTCAAACAACAGACACACCCGGCACCACCACAACAACAACCAGTCATGGATCGCTCCGGAGCAACTTTTCAAACTTACCGGCTGGCTTCCTACTTGTCAAACCGGCGTCCGCAACCCTGATCGCCGTGAGGCTTGAGTTTCGGTTTTTCCGGCTGACTCTGTGGACCAGCGCGGAAATAAACTCTACCACCACTCTGCCGGGATAGCCAACCGGATAGCCAACCGGCCTCCCCCCGATACCAGGCAGCCCAGATCTGGCTACGAAAAAGCCCGGAATCACAAGGATCCCGGGCCCTTCGTCAACACTTGGAACCAAGGGTCAGCCAGCGGCTGATGTACCCGGCTTGAAGTAGGCAGCACCAAGCGGCGGCAAGGTGACGCTCAGGGTGGCCGGCTGTCCGTCCTGCCCTTCCCCGGCGGCCTTCAGTTCTCCGTTGTTGAGCACCCCGGATCCGCCGTAAGTGGTGGAGTCGGTGTTGAGCACCTCGGTCCAGACACCTGCCTCCGGCACTCCCAGCGTGTAGCCGGCATGCGGCGCGCCAGAGAAGTTGATGGCGCACACCAGGGGGTTGCCCTCCTTGTCCCACCGGATGAATGAGAGAACGTTGCGGTCCGCGTCTCCCCCATTGATCCACTGGAAGCCGCCCGGTTCGTTGTCGCGGGTGTAGAGCGCGGGAGTGGAGGCGTAGAGCTCGTTGAGGTCCTTGGTCAGCAGCTGGATTCCCTTATGGGCCGGAATGTCCGCAAGCCACCAGTCGAGGCCGTGCTGTTCTGACCATTCGGCTTCCTGGCCGAATTCCGTGCCCATGAAGATGAGCTGTTTGCCGGGGTGGGCCCACTGGTACGCCAGGAAGGCACGCAGGTTGGCCAGCTGCTGCCAGCGGTCACCGGGCATCTTCCGGAGCATGGAGCCCTTGCCATGCACTACCTCGTCGTGGCTGATGGGCAGCAGGAAGTTCTCGGTGAAGGCATACACCAGGGAGAACGTGACCGTGCCGTGGTGCCATTTGCGGTTGACCGGATCCTCGGAGGCGTACTTGAGGGAATCGTGCATCCAGCCCATGTTCCACTTCAGGCCGAAGCCCAGCCCGCCGTGGCTGGTGGGGGCAGTGACGCCGGGGAATGCAGTGGATTCCTCTGCAATCATGACGGCGCCGGGGTGCGTCTTGTACACCGTGGCGTTGACTTCCTGCAGGAAGGAAATGGCCTCCAGGTTCTCCCGGCCGCCGAAGCGGTTGGGCCGCCACTGGCCCTCCTCGCGGGAGTAATCCAGATAAAGCATGGACGCTACGGCATCCACCCGCAGGCCGTCGATGTGGAACTCTTCCAGCCAGTACAGGGCATTGGCCACAAGGAAGTTGCGGACTTCTGTCCGGCCGAAGTCGAAGATCAACGTGCCCCAGTCCGGGTGCTCACCCAAGGCCGGATCGGAGTGCTCATAGAGGGGCTCGCCGTCGAACTGGGCCAGGGCCCATGCGTCCTTGGGGAAGTGTGCCGGCACCCAGTCCAGCAGGACACCGATTCCGGCCTGGTGGAGTGCGTCCACCAGGTACCGGAACTCGTCCGGGTGGCCGAACCGGGAGGTAGGGGCGAAGTACGACGTGACCTGGTAGCCCCAGGAACCTCCGAAGGGATGCTCCGCCACGGGCATGAATTCCACATGGGTGAAGCCAAGCCACTTAACGTAGTCCACCAGCTCTTTGGCCAGTTCCTTGTAGCCGAGCCCCAGCCGCCAGGAACCAAGGTGCACTTCGTAGACGCTCATGGCCGAGTTGTGCGGATCCCGCTGGGCCCGGGCTTCCATCCACGCGTCGTCCTTGAAGGCGTACGCGGGCTCCACAACACGGGAGGCGGTCAGCGGCGGGACCTCGGTTCCGAACGCGAGCGGGTCCGCCTTTTCCACCCAGTGGCCGGATCGGGTGCGGATCTCGAACTTGTAGCATGCACCGGCTGTGACGCCGGGAACGAAGATTTCCCAGACACCGGATGAGCCCAGGGAGCGGAGCGAATTCTCGCGGCCGTCCCAGCCGTTGAAGTCACCCTTGATCCGCACGGCCTGCGCGTTGGGTGCCCAAACGGCAAAGGAGACACCGTCCACGTCGCCCAGCGAGGACTTGTAGTGCTGGACATGGGCACCAAGCACCTGCCAGAGCTTCTCATGCCTGCCCTCGCCAATAAGGTGCAGGTCAACTTCACCCACGGTTGGCAGATAGCGGTACGGCTCGTCCACGATGACGGGTTCGGCCCCCGCATACGTGACGGCAAGGCGGTAGTCCGGGACGTGGCCTTGCTGCAGGGGCTCCATCACGGCCACCCATACACCGTGGGCTTCATGCTCCATGGGAACCTCGCCCACGGCCGTGATCACGGTGACGGACTCGGCCAGATGCTTCACGGTGCGGATGGTGACGTGGCCGTAGTCGTCCAGGTGCGCCCCAAGGACGGAATGGGGGGCGTGGTGTTCGCCGTTCGCGATCTTGCCCAAGGTGCCTGCATCCACATGCAGCGGCACCCCGGGATGGTCGGTTCGTGCTGAGCCTGTCATTTCGTTACCTTCCGATGCTGCCCCGGCCTGTTGACCGGCGCCGTTACCGCTGAGGAGCCGCCTGGCGGCGTTCACGGGGATCGCCAGCCAGTCGGGCCTGTTACGCATTTCATAAACTACTTCGTACAGTGCCTTGTCCAGCCACAATGCCACAAAGAGGGGCGCGTCCTTGTCCACGGTGCCGGGCGTGACCTCCGCGTAGCCGGCAAGGAAGGCATCGGCGCAATCGTCAACCCAGGAGGCCGGCACCTGCGCGCCTTCCTGCTCGCGGTGGGCGGCCCCTGCCGCGTAGTCGAAGGACCGGAGCATTCCCACCACGTCGCGGAGGGGAACGTCGGGAACGTTGCGCTCGGCGATGGGACGCAGCGGTTCGCCTTCGAAGTCGAGGATGGCCCACCGTGGCGCCGCCCCCGACTGCCCCGGAACCTGAAGGATCTGGCCGAGGTGGAGGTCCCCGTGGATCCGCTGCAGCGGACCGGCAGGGACGCCGTCGAGCCCCTTCAGCAAGGTATCCAATGCCGTGCCAAAGGGCCCGACGGCGGAGGCCGCTTCAGCCCAGGCCTGCCGGACGCGCTGGGCTACTGCCGGGGCAATCACCTTGCCGGGTTCAGCCTCTTCGGATTGTCCGAGGGCTTCGGCGAGCCGGCGGTGGACGGTTGCGGTGGCGGCTCCGAGAGCGCGCGCCTCTGCCGTAAAGTCCGTTCCGGACCGCGCTGCGTCAACAGCGAGGCGCCAGGCATCGAGCCCGCCGGCCAGAAACTCGTGCGCCACGGCCAACTCCCCTTCCGCGTGCCGGGAACCCGCAGCAGTGCCGTCAGGGGAAGGAAGGCCTTGTGCCAACCACTCACCGCGCACCCAGCCGAGGGTGGCTGGAACTTCAGCTGTACCCGCGGAAGTGAGGGCGGCGCCCACTTCGACTTCCGGGTTGGTCCCTGCCGAGAGGACACGGAAGAACTTCACGATGGCGGCTGATTCGCCGTCGTCCACGATCACTGAACTGTTGGACTGCTCTCCGGACAGCACTTTGACCACGCCGCGCGCCGTGGGCAGCCTGGGCCCTCCCGGGGTACGGAACCCGGCGGCGGTGCCGCTGGGCGCCTTCTCCCCGCCGCGCATGAGTTCGAGCCAGGCCCCCACAAAGTCGGGATCGTGCACTGCGTCGTAGACCCATGGCCTCGAAGGATCAGTGCCGGCGGCCTCGCCGATCAGGGCCCGCTCCATGCCCGCGGCCGGTGCGGGCCGGAAGCTCAGGGGGACCTGCACCACTTCGGTGCGCCGGCCGCCGTCGGCTCCCTTGGTGGTGACTTTCAGGAGGAACACCGCCAGCGCGGCGTGGCCGGAGGGATCGTCCAGCCCCAGGCTGCCTGCCTGGGCTACCTCGAATCCGGGGGTTTTGACGGGGAACCAGCGTTGCCTCGGAAGCCATTCCTGAAGCAGCGCGGTCAGGGCGGGGGTAAGGATGGGCTGGTTCATGTCAGTTCTCAATCGAGAGGATCGGCATAGCCTGCGTATAGGGGGACGAAGGATTGGACGCTGCCGAGCGGACCCGCAGCCAGAAAAAATCGTGGCTGCCCAGGGTCAGTGTCAGCGTCCCGTCCTCGTTGATGCCAGGAAATGGCTGGCCGCCGAACACATCCCGAAGGCCGCGGCCGGCGTAATCGGGAATGCGCAGCCTGGCGGCCACTGGATGCTGCGAGAGGTTGAAGGCACACAGGACGGTTTCACCGTCCACCCCGGCGGAGTTGCCGTCCGGCAGCTCCCGGAGGTACGCCAGTACGGCGTCGTGGTCTGCCTCAACGTGCTTGAAGGAACCGAGGCCGAAGGAGGGATGGTTCTTGCGGACGCTGAGGATCTGGCGCGTCCAGCGGAGCAGGGAGCCCGAGTGCGCAGCCTCGGCCTCGACGTTGGCCATGTTGTAGTTATAGACCAGGGACTGGATGACCGGCAGGTAGAGCTTGCCGGGGTCCGCGTGGGAGAAGCCTGCGTTGCGGTCGGGGTTCCACTGCATGGGGGTGCGGACGGCGTCCCGGTCTTCGAGCCAAATGTTGTCCCCCATCCCGATCTCGTCCCCGTAATACAGGAACGGGCTGCCGGGCAGCGAGAGCAGCAGCGCGTTGATCAGTTCGATCTCTGCCCGGGAGTTGTCCAGCAGGGGCGCCAGCCGGCGGCGGATGCCGATGTTGGCCCGCATCCGGGGGTCCGGCGCATACCAGCCAAGCATGGCGGCCCGCTCGTCCGCGGTGACCATCTCAAGGGTCAGCTCGTCATGGTTCCGCAGGAAGGTTCCCCACTGCGCGCCCTCGGGGATATCGGGGGTGTCCTGCATCGTCTCGATGATGGGCGCGGCCTTTTGGTCCCGGAGCGCGTAGTACAGGCGCGGCATGATCGGGAAGTGGAAGGCCATGTGGCATTCGGGCTCCTCTTCCGTGCCGAAGTACTCCACCACCTCGTTGGGCGGCTGGTTGGCCTCGGCGATGATGACGCGCCCGGGGTAGCTCTCGTCCACCATGGCCCGGAGCCTGCGGAGGAATTCGTGGGTGGCGGGCAGGTTCTCGCAGTTGGTGCCCTCCTCCTCAAAGAGATACGGGATGGCGTCGGCACGGAACCCGTCGATGCCCTGGTCCAGCCAGAACCGCACCACGTCGAACAGGGCCTCGATCACCTTGGGGTTCTCGAAATTCAGATCGGGCTGGTGGCTGAAGAACCGGTGCCAGAAAAACTGCCGCCGGATGGGGTCGAACGTCCAGTTCGATTCCTCGGTGTCCACAAAAATGATGCGGGCGTCCTGGTATTTCTCGTCCGTGTCACTCCACACATAGAAGTCGCCGTACGGGCCGTCGGGGTCCTTGCGCGATTCCTGGAACCACGGATGCTGGTCCGAGGTGTGGTTCAGGGGCAGGTCGATGATGACCCGCACGCCCCTGGCGTGCGCTTCTGCCACCAGCCGCTTGAAATCGGTGATGGTGCCGAACTCGTCCAGCACCGAGTTGTAGTCGGAGATGTCGTACCCGCCGTCACGCAGCGGCGACTGGAAGAACGGGGGCAGCCAGAGGCAGTCCACGCCCAGCCACTGCAGGTAGTCGAGCCTGTCGATGAGGCCCGAGAAATCTCCCGAGCCGTCACCGTTGGCATCCGCAAAAGCTCTGACGAGGACCTCGTAGAAAACGGCCTTCCGGTACCACAGAGGATCGTGCTGCAGGCCCGGCGCGTTCAGTTCGAAAGTGCTCTTCGGCGTGAAATGCCGGCCCGAACTTTGCGGATTAAAACTCACTGATGCGCTCTCCTGACACTCAGGATGTGTGCGGGCTCAACGTGCGGGTCGAGGCGGACGTAGTTGAACTCGCCCCATTCCCAGCTTTCCCCGGATATGAGGTCGTCCACATAGAAGCCGCCATTCGCAGTGCGGTCTTCCGGGTCCAGCTCCAGGGCCGCGAGGTCCAGGGAAACGCTGCCCTCCTTGGTGACGTGCGGATCGAGGTTCACCACCACGATGATGGTGTCCTTGGATCCGTCCGGGAGCGTCTTGTGCTTTGAGTACGCAACGGTGGAATCGTCCGTTGTGTAATGCACGGTCAGGTTCTGCAGGTCCTGCAGCGCGGGGTGCGCGTGACGAAGCTCGTTCAACCGGGTGATGTACGGTGCCAGGGTCCGCCCGGAGTGGGCCGCGGCATCCCAGTCACGTGCTTTGTATTCGAACTTTTCGTTGTCGATGTATTCTTCGGCTCCTGGCCGGGCAACGTGCTCATAAAGTTCGTAGCCGGCGTAGACGCCCCACAAGGGGCTTGCCGTGGATGCCAGCGCAGCCCGGATCTTGAAGGCTGCGGGGCCGCCGAACTGGAGGTATTCGGTGAGGATGTCCGGGGTGTTGACAAAGAAGTTGGGCCGGAAGAAGGCCGGGGACTCGTGGCTGACCTCGGTGAAGTAGTCCTCGATCTCCTTCTTGGTGTTCCGCCAGGTGAAGTAGGTGTAGGACTGCTGGAACCCGGCCCGGCCCAGCGCGTGCATCATGGCGGGGCGGGTGAAGGCTTCCGCGAGGAAGACAACGCCCGGAACCTCTTTATTCACTTCCGCGATGAGCCATTCCCAGAACCACACCGGTTTGGTGTGCGGGTTATCGACGCGGAATATTTTTACGCCGTGGCTGACCCACAGCAGGACAATACGCAGAATTTCGTTTGAGAGCCCCTCCGGGTCATTATCGAAATTCAGCGGGTAAATGTCCTGGTACTTCTTGGGCGGGTTTTCCGCATAAGCAATGCTGCCGTCCACGCGGGTGGTGAACCATTCCGGGTTCGACTGGACCCAGGGGTGGTCCGGCGCCGCCTGCAGCGCCAGGTCCAGGGCAACTTCCAGGCCCAGTTCGTTGGCCCGCGCCACAAAAGCGTCGAAGTCCTCGAACGTGCCAAGGTCCGGATGGATGGCGTCGTGGCCGCCTTCCTTGGCGCCGATGGCCCACGGCGACCCGGGATCGTTGGGGCCGGCGATCAGCGTGTTGTTGGGACCCTTGCGGTGCTGGACGCCGATGGGGTGGATGGGCGGCATGTACAGGACGTCGAAGCCCATGGCGGCGACGGCGTCGAGGCGCCTTGCGGCGGTGCGGAAGTTGCCGGAGGTCCAGGTACCCGTTTCGTGGTTGCGGACGGCTCCCTCGGAACGTGGGAAGAACTCGTACCAGGCGCCGCGGCCGGCGAGGTCGCGCTCCACCAGCAGCGGGAACTGCTCGGAGACTGTCACCAGTTCGCGGATGGGCTCGCGGCGCACGATGTCCGCCACGCCGTCGCTGAACCCGGCGGCGAGGCGCTCTTCGGGGCTGAGCGACCTGTCTGCCAGCCGGTCGGCGACCCAGCGCAATGTTGCCCGGTCCGCCTCGCTGCGGGAGGCGTCGTCGGACGCTTCACCCAGCAGCGCCGCGCCCTCGGCGAGCATCAGCTCCACGTCGATTCCGGCAGCCACCTTCACCTCGGCGTTGTGGTGCCAGGTGCCGTAGCGGTCGTGCCAGGCTTCGATGACAAAGGACCAGTCGCCAACGTCCGACGGCGTGAGGACGCCTTCCCAGCGGTCCGTTCCCATGCCGCGTTCCCCGCGCGGCGGTGCGAGCCTCACCCGCTGGCGCTCGTTGCCTTCGGGATCCAGGAGCACGGCGCTGACGCCGAGCATGTCATGCCCCTCGCGGAAGGCGGTGGCTCCAACGACTATCCCCTCACCCGGCAGGGCCTTGGCGGGGAATCTTCCACCTTCGACCACCGGCTGCACGGCGGTGATGGGAAAACGTCCAAACCGCAGGCCGTCAGTGATGCGGCCCTTCGGCTTATTGTCTAATGCGGCACTGGTTCCTGAGTTAGTCGTCACACGCTCGACGTTAGCGAGAAATGGCCGGGAATGCTAAGCCTTGCGCACTAATTTTGTTGCGCCCCGTGTCATTTACTTCATGCCACCGGTCATTTACCCAAAAGAAACCTGATGCTGGTTCCGGCTGCCCATGTTGTCCGTTAGTGTGACGCAGGTGAAGGCAATCCGCAGATTTACGGTCCGTACAGTGCTCCCCGAGCCCATCCGCCCGCTGGCCCGGCTGGCCAGCAATTTGCGCTGGTCCTGGCACCGCCCCACCCGCGAACTCTTCGCCGGGCTGAACCCCCGGCTCTGGACTGAAAGCGGCGAGGATCCGGTCGGTTTCCTGGGCCTGGTGAGCCGCGAAGAGCTGCAGCAGCTGGCTGCGGACCAGTCCGTGGTGGAACGCGTCCGGGCCGCCGAGGAGGACCTCGACCGCTACCTCGAGGAGCCGCGCTGGTACCAGAGCCTGGGACCCGATGCGCCGGCCGCGATTGCCTACTTCTCCCCCGAATTCGGCATCACTGAAGTCCTTCCGCAGTACTCCGGCGGCCTGGGCATCCTGGCCGGGGACCACCTGAAGGCCGCCTCGGACCTGGGCGTGCCCCTGATCGGCGTTGGCCTGCTGTACCAGGCCGGGTACTTCAAGCAGTCCCTCTCCCGGGATGCCTGGCAGCAGGAAACCTACCCGGTCCTGGATCCTGACGGACTCCCGCTCACCCTGCTCCGCGAGCCTTCCCCGGACGGCAACGGCCGCCCCCTGCAGGTCTCGCTGCCCCTGCCCAACAACCGGCGCCTGCTGGCACACATCTGGCGGGCCGACGTCGGCCGTGTCCCGCTGCTGCTCCTGGATTCCAACGTCCCGGGCAACGACGAGGCGGCCCGCAGCATCACCGACCGCCTGTACGGCGGCGGCGGGGACCACCGGCTGCAGCAGGAACTGCTGCTGGGCATGGGCGGGGTTAAGGCACTGCGCGCTTTCCAGAAGCTCACCGGAACGGTGGCCCCGGAGGTTTTCCACACCAACGAGGGCCACGCCGGCTTCCTGGGCATCGAACGCATCCAGGAACTGATGGCCGGGGACGAGGCACTTACCTTCGACGAGGCATTGGCTGCCGGCCGTGCCTCCACCGTTTTCACCACCCACACGCCGGTGCCCGCGGGCATCGACCGGTTTGAAATCGCACAGATCCACCACTTCTTCCAGGCTGGCCTGGCACCATCTGTGCCCGTGGACCGGATCCTGGAGCTGGGCCGGGAAAACTACGCCGACGGCAACGCGTCAGTGTTCAACATGGCCGTGATGGGCCTGCGGCTGGCGCAGCGCGCCAACGGCGTGGCCAAGCTGCACGGCGAAGTGTCCCGCGGCATGTTCTCTGCCCTGTGGCCGGGATTCGACCACTCCGAAGTACCCATCACTTCTGTTACCAACGGCGTGCACGTGCCCACCTGGGTGGACAGCCGGATTTCCAAGCTCGCCCGGGACCAGTTCGGCAGTGAAGCGGAAGCCAACGGCCGGTGGGACCTGGCCTACAACGTCAGCGATGCCGACGTGTGGGCACTGCGCCGCGAGATGCGGGCAGCCCTGGTGGAGGATGTCCGCAAGCGGCTGCGCGCAGCCTGGAAGAAACGCGGCGCCGCCGACGCCGAGCTGGGCTGGACGGACAACGTCCTGGACCCGGACGTGCTCACCATCGGGTTCGCCCGCCGTGTTCCCACGTACAAGCGCCTCACGCTGATGCTGCGCGAGCCCGAAAGGCTCAAGGCACTGCTGCTACACAAGGAACACCCCATCCAGCTGGTCATCGCCGGCAAATCCCATCCCGCTGACGACGCGGGCAAAAAGATGATCCAGGACCTGGTCCGCTTCACGGATGATCCCGAGGTCCGCCACCGCATCGCGTTCCTGCCGAACTACGACATCGCGATGGCGCGCACCCTCTTCCCGGGCTGCGATGTGTGGTTGAATAACCCGCTCCGTCCGCTTGAGGCCTGCGGAACCTCGGGCATGAAGGCCGCCCTGAACGGTTCGTTGAACCTCTCCGTCCTGGACGGCTGGTGGGATGAGATGTACGACGGCGAAAACGGCTGGGCGATCCCCACCGCCAATAACGGCGCATCGCCGGAGGAACGCGACGATATCGAGGCCGCCGCCCTGTACGAACTCCTGGAAACCCAGGTGGCCCCGCGCTTCTACGGCAGCACGGTGTCCGAAAGCGCGGGCGCCGCAGGGCCGTCCACAGCGTCGGGCGCCGAGAAGGTGCCGACGCACTGGGTGTCCATGATCAAGCACACGCTCTCGCACCTCGGACCGAAGGTCTCGGCCGAGCGAATGCTGCGCGACTACGTGAACATCCTCTACCGCCCGGCGGCCGAGGCGGGACGCAGCGCCGGAGCGAACTCGTACTCGCAGGCCCGCAATCTCGCAGCCTGGACGGCCAACGTCCGCTCCGCGTGGCCGCACGTGCATGTTGAGCATGTGGACTCGGTGGGGGTTTCCGAGGACCCGCAGATCGGCGACACTCTCCAGGTCAATGCCTACGTGGCCCTGAACAGCCTCACCCCGGAGGACGTCAGCGTGGAAGTGGCCTACGGCCGGGCCGAGGAAAGCGACACCTTGGCAGAGATCACCGTGATGGAACTCAAGGTCCAGGAAGACCTGGGCAGCGGCCGGCACCTGTTCAGCGGTTCCCTGGTGATCGACCGTTCCGGGTCCTTCGGTTACACCGTCAGGGTGCTGCCGCGGCATGACGCACTGGCGTCCAAGGCTGAGCTGGGACTGATCGTCAACGCGTAACGGCTGACGCCGGACGCGCGGCAGGAGAAACGCAGCAGGAGGAACCCATGAACGACCGTACCGTGGCAGACCTGATAGTTGACCGGCTCGAAACATGGGGCGTCAGCCGCGTGTTCGGCTACAGCGGGGACGGGATCAACGGGTTTATGGGCGCCTTGCGCCGGGCCGAAGGCCGCGTTGAATTCGTGCAGGCACGGCACGAGGAAACCGCGGCCTTCATGGCCGTGGGCCACGCCAAGTACACCGGCGGGGTGGGCGTAGTGACCTCCACCCAGGGACCTGGCGCCGTCCACCTGCTGAACGGCCTGTACGACGCAAAGCTCGACGGCGTGCCCGTGGTGGCCATCGTGGGCCAGCAGAGCCGCACCGTGCTGGGCTCGGCCTACATGCAGGAAATTGAGCTCACCGTTCTGTTCAAGGACGTTGCAGCCCAGTTCGTGCAACAGGTCAACGCCCCTGAGCAGCTGCCCATGGTCCTGGACCGTGCGTTCCGGACGGCAAAGGCCACCTCCTCGCCCTGCGTGGTGATCCTGCCGCATGACATCCAGTCCGCGCCCGCGCCCGAGCCGGAGCAGGAGCACGGCGTGGTGGTCACCGCGCCGTCCTGGAGCACCTCGGCCAAGACCCCGCGTACGGAAGACCTGGATGCTGCCGCGGCGATCCTCAACGGCGCCACGAAGGTGGCGCTCCTGGTTGGCCAGGGCGCACGCCACGCCGGGGCGGACGTGGTGGCTGTCGCAGAACAGCTTGGCGCCGGGATCGCCACCAGCCTGCTGGGCAAGCCGTACGTGGATGAAACCCTGCCCTTTGCCGTGGGCACGATGGGACATTTAGGCAGCACGGCCAGTGCACACCTGCTGGGAAACTGCGATGCCCTGCTCATCGTGGGTTCGAACGATCCCTGGACCGAGTTTTATCCCCCGCCCGGCGCCGCACGGGCCGTCCAGATCGACATCGACGAGCGGAAGATCGGCAACCGCTACCCTGTCGAAGTCGGCCTGGCCGGCGACGCCGCGGCCGCACTGCAAGCGCTCAGTTCACGGCTGACAGCGCGTCCCCGCGGACAGTGGCGCGACGACGTCGAACAGGAGGTTCTCCGCTGGCGGGCGTTGGCGGAGGAACGCGCAACTGTCCCGGCCAGTCCGGTGAACCCGGAGCGGGTGGTGCGGGAGCTGAACGGCCGGCTGCCGGCCAACGCGCAGTTAAGTATCGACGTCGGCAGTTGCGTTTACTGGTATGCCCGCCAGCTGGTCCTTCCGCCCGGCGTTCCAGCGCACCTTTCGGGCACGCTGGCCAGCATGGGCTGCTCCATCCCGTACGGCATTGCCGCAAAGCTTGCCCATCCGGACCGGCCGCTGGTAGCGCTGGCCGGGGACGGCGCCATGCAGATGGCCGGGATCGCCGAACTGGTAACCGTGGCGCACCGCTGGCGGCAGTGGCAGGACCCGCGGTTCATTGTGTGCGTCTTCAATAACCGGGAGCTCACCGAAGTCACCTGGGAGCAGCGCGAGTCCGAGGGCGAACCCAGGTTCAAGGACAGCCAGGAGCTCCCGGACTTTCCGTTCGCGGGCTACGCCGAACTGCTGGGTTTCACGGGTATCCGGGTGGAGGACCCGGAGCTTCTTGGGGACGCCTGGGAGCGGGCGTTCGCAGCGGAGCGGCCGGTGGTGATCGAGGTCCTGACCGACCCCGAGGTCCCCCTCCTCCCACCCTTCCCGGGTGGCAAGGAGAAAGCCGAAAGCATGCGCAAGGCCCTGGCCGAAGAGGACGGCGGCGGCCGGGCACTGCGCCTGCTGGACACCTACACCGGACAGGAAGAGCGCGGCCAGGGCGGGGCTGGCTAAAAACAGGGCTGGATTTACAGCAGGCCGGGTTTACAGCAGGACGGCGGTGACGGCCAGGTCCTTTCCGGCGTAGCGCTCGGCGTCCTGGAGGACCTCGCACATGACCCCGAAGGACCGGTCGGCGCGGAACGGGGCAGCCACCTGCCAGAGGACCGTGACCGGCGGATTGCCGTTCTCCGTGATGCTGTCCGCGAAGTCATGGAGTGAATCGTTGAGGGCATCCAGGTTCACGCCGTAGTGTTCCGGGAAGTTCAGGACCTCGCCGAAGGTTTCCAGGACTGCTCTTTTGCTGTCGGCTGCGGGGACCACCAGGCTGCGGCGTCCGGCGTCTGCCACCTGCTCCTGCAGTTCTTCCAGAGTCCAGGTGTCGCCGGAGTAGATCTTCATGGCTGTGCTCAGCTGCCTTCCGCAATGAATCGAAATGTCTCGTAGTGATCATCGGTGTAGTACTTTTCCCCGCCATCGCCGGCGACGATCCGCCGGGCTCCCCGGTCTGATTCTCCGGGCGTGGGCACAGTGTATTCGCGGTAGTAGCCCCTGTCCCTCCGCGGGAGGATGCGTTCGAAGTTTCCGAACGCCTGGTTGTCCTGGCTGTAGCGGAAGGGGCCCCCGGACCGGATGAGGCCGAGCGTGCTCCGGGCTTCGGCAGGAAGGGCGGACTCGCGCACCTCCGGCAGTCCTGACGGGTTGTCCGGGACGGCTGCAGGGGGCGCAGCGGCGCCCCCTGAGCCAGGCGCAGCAGCAGTGGAAACAGGCGGCAGCGGCGCCGCGCTCGAGGTGCCCTCCGCCGTCGTACCTTGCGTGAGCTGGCCCAGGACGCCGGTGCCGCCGAACGCCAGGAGCGCCAGCACAACAAGTGCGGCCAGCAGCAAGGACAGGATGTTGCGGTTGCGCATGGATTCTCCGGCGGCTACGTGCGGTAGATGTTGATGGAGTTGGCCTCGACGAGGTCCTTCTCCCCGGGGGAAACCCTGATGCCCTGCCGGAGCTCGTGCAGCGGCGATGTGGTCAGCCGAAGCTCGAACTGGCCGTGGTCGGCGCCTTCTGCAGCGACACGGGGCAGGGTGATCTGCACGTCCGAGGTATTGCCGTTCACTACCACCAGGCCGGCCAGGGTGCCGTCATCGGAGCCGAGCAGGAGCTGCACCACGCGGTGCTGCGGATCGTTCCAGCGTTCCATGGACATGGGTTGGCCGGTGTGGTCGAACCAGTGGAGATAGGACTGTCCGTCCTGCACCGGGAAGTCATGGGGCTGGGCGGCCAGGAACTCTTTCCGCAGGCGGATGTACCGCTTGGTGCTGCGGAGCATCTCGTGGGATTCGGGAGTCGCAGTCCAGTCGAGCCAGGCGATGGCGTTGTCCTGGCAGTAGGCGTTGTTGTTTCCCTGCTGGGTCCGGGCCAGCTCGTCCCCGGCGGTGATCATGGGGACGCCGAGGGAAACCATCAACGAAGCCATCAGGTTCCGGCGCGACTGCGCACGCGCGGCGAGGATGGCGCCGTCCTCGGTAGGGCCTTCAAAACCGTGGTTGTAGCTGCGGTTGTCGCCGTGCCCGTCCCGGTTCTGCTCGCCGTTGGCCTCGTTGTGCTTCCTGTCATAGGAGACAAGATCGTTCATGGTGAAGCCATCGTGGGAGGTGATGTAGTTCAGCGAGGCCAGGCGGGAACGGCCGGATGCGGCAAAGAGGCCGGCAGAGCCTGAGAGGACATCCGCGAGCCTGGACACCGAACCGCCCTGGCCGCCGGACTCAAGGGAAGCCCGGTCCGCCAGCCAGAAGGAGCGCACGGCGTCGCGGAAGTGGTCGTTCCAGTCTGCCCAGCCCGCCGGGAACCGCCCGGTCTGCCAGCCGCCGTAGCCCACATCCCAGGGTTCGGCGATGAGTTTCACATCTGACAGGACGGGATCCGCTGCAATGTCTTCCAGGAACTGGTGTTTGGGATCGAACTCGTTGGCGGCATTCCGGCAGAGCGTCACCGCCAGGTCAAACCGGAAGCCGTCGATGTGGAACTCATCCACCCAGTACCGCAACGAGTCCAGGACCAGCTGCACCACCTGGGGCCGGGAAAAGTCCAGGCTGTTGCCGCAGCCGGTGGTGTCCACATACCTGCCGTTCCCGTCGGTGCGGTAGTAGGTGTCCTCCCCCAGGCCCCGGAAGTTCAGCGTCTGGCCACCGGCACCGCCCTCGGCGGTGTGGTTGTACACCACGTCCAGGATGACTTCCAGCCCGGCGGCATGCAGCGCCTTGACCATGCCTTTGAACTCGTCCTGGACCGCCTGCGGGCCGGCTTCCTGCGCCGCCCTGGTGGCGTAGCCCGGGTGCGGGGCGAAAAAGGCCGCGGTGTTGTAACCCCAGTAGTTGGTCAGGCCCAGGTCCTGCAAATGCGGTTCATCCAGATGGAAGTGCACGGGCAGCAGCTGGACCGACGTGATACCCAGGCTCTTGAAGTGCTCAATGATGGCAGGGTGGGCCAGGCCCGCGTAGGTGCCGCGGAGTTCCTCAGGCACGTCCGGGTGGAGCATGCTCTGCCCGCGGACATGGGCCTCATAGACAATGGTGTCCCGCCACGGCAGCTTCAGCCGCGCGTCCAATCCCCAGTCGAAGTCGGCGGCCGTCCGCACGCTCGCCAGGAAACCCTCTGACTGGTCCACGGCGCGGCCGTAAGGGTCCAGCAGCAGCGGCTGCCCGCCGTCGTCGTCCATGCCGCCTGCCGGCACAGCCAGCGGCAGGGACTCACCGGCGGCCGCCCTCCGGAAGCCATACCTGGAGCCGTATGGCAGGTTGTCCACCATCCCGTGATGGACGTCCTGGCTCACGTTGGGAAGCGCCTGGACACGCCAGTCGCCGCCGGGAGCCTTGTAGACAATCTCCAGGTTCCGGACCCCGGGGGCGTAGCAGGCAACGTTGGCCTGAGCAGAGGGCCCCTTGCCGTTGCCGGCTGAGCCCGCACGGGCTGTGGCCCCGCGCGGGACACTGACACCAAGTGGAAGAGCCGTTGAGGCATCCGTGGCGGAAGCGGCAGTATCAAAGAGCGGCATGACCATCACCTAAATTTTAGCCGCCACTGACCTGCTATTTTGCCGCGCGCTGGCGGGACACTTCATACAGGGAGATGCCAACGGCCATCGACGCGTTCAGGGATTCCATCGCGGAGTCGATCGGAATCGACACAATCTGGTCGCAGTTTTCGCGGACCAGGCGGCTGAGGCCCTTGCCTTCGGAGCCCACCACGATGCACACCGGTTCGGTGGCGAGGGTCAGGTCCGGCAGTGAGACGTCGCCGTCGCCGTCCAGGCCCAGGACAAAGATGCCCATGTTCTTGAACTGCTTCAGCGCGTTGTTCAGGTTGGAGGCGCGGGCCACCGGGACACGCACGGCCGCGCCGGCGCTGGTTTTCCAGGCGGAAGCGGTGACGCCCACCGAGCGGCGTTCCGGGACGATGACGCCGTGGCCGCTGAAGGCGGAAACGGAGCGGATGATGGCGCCCAGGTTGCGGGGGTCGGTAATGCCGTCGAGGGCGACGAAGAGCGGCGCGTTGGCGACGTGGCCCTTCTTCCACTTCGCCACGGTGTCCTCGGCGAGCTCGTAGGCGTCCTGGTACTCGTACGGCGGGATCTGGAGCACCAGGCCCTGGTGGACGGCGTCGTCGGTCATCCGGTCCAGCTCGGGTTTACCGGTTTCCATCAACGGGATGCCGCGCTCGGCTGCAATCTTCAGGGATTCCTTGACCCGGTCATCCATTTCGATGCGGATGGCAACGTGCAGGGCTTTGGCCGGGATGCCGGCCCGGAGCGCTTCCACCACGGAGTTCCGGCCGGTCACCACTTCTTCGGTGGCGCGTCCCTTGGGGCCGGACTTGGCCGCACCGGCGCTGCGGGCACCCGTGTTGCGCTTGGCGGCGGACCGCTCGGAGAGCTGCTTGGCCTTGTGCGCTTTGTGGTACGGGCGGTCCTCCGCCTTGGGCGTGGGGCCCTTGCCTTCGAGGGCCTTGCGGCCATGGCCACCGGTTCCGATGGTTGGGCCCTTCTTCGCTTTAACCGATCGGCGACCATTGTTGGCCATTGTGTTCCACCCTTGATTGTGCTGACTGAGTCTGCATACCAGTCTACTGACCGAAGAAAAATCGGACGATCCGTGGTGTGGGGGTGCCCGGCGCGGGGTTTGGCGTCAGTCCCGCTTCAGGCTCCAGGTTGCGCCGTCCGGCCCGTCCTCCACCACAACGCCGGCCTGGTTGAGTGTGTCCCGGATGGCGTCGGATGCTGCCCAGTTCTTTTCGGCCCTGGCCGCTGCCCGGGCCTCCAGCTGTGCCTGCACGAGGACGTCGAGGGCTGCGGCTTCCTTGCTGTTGCCGGCGTCTGAACCGGCCACTGCGTTGAGGCCGAGGACGTCGGTCATCACTGCCACCGTGTGCATTGCGAGGCGGGCCGCGTCATCGTTGCCTTCGGCGAGGGCCGTGTTGCCGGCGCGCACCGTTTCGTGAAGTGCTGCCAGCGCACGCGGAACGTTGAGGTCGTCGTCCATCGCGGCGGAGAACGCGCTGAGGGTGTCCAGGGAGGAACCGTTCGTGCCGGCAATAGAACCGAAGTCCGCACCGAACTTGGCGGCGGCTTTGGCGATGAACCCGTCAATGCGTTCGACGGCGGCTGCGGCTTCCTGCAGCGAGGTGGGCCGGTAGTCCAGGATTGAGCGGTAGTGCGCCTGGCCGAGGTAGTACCGGACCACCCGGGGTGGGGCCAGTTCCAGCATCTCCGCCGGGCTGACTGTGTTCCCGATGGACTTCGACATCTTTTCGCCCTCATAGGTGACCATGCCATTGTGCATCCAGAAGTTGGCGAACGGGTGGCCTGCCGCCTGGGACTGGGCCAGTTCGTTTTCATGGTGCGGGAACCGCAGGTCCAGGCCGCCGCCGTGGATATCGAACTCGGTACCGAGGTATTTGGTGACCATGGCCGAGCATTCCAGGTGCCAGCCCGGCCGGCCTGCTCCCCAGGGGGAAGCCCAGCTTGCCGTCGCCGGCTCACCGGCTTTGGAACCCTTCCACAGCGCGAAGTCCCGGGGATCACGCTTGCCCCGCGGGTCGGCGTCGGGAGCTGCCTGCATGTCGTCGATGTTCTGCCGGGTGAGGGAACCGTATTTGCTCCAAGACCGGACATCGAAGTAGACGTCCCCGGAATCGTCCAGCGCCGGGTAGGCGTGGCCGCGGTCGATCAGTTGCTGGATGAGCGCATGCATTTCCGGGATGTGGCCGGTGGCGCGGGGTTCGTAGGTGGGCCGGGAGACGCCCAGGGCGTCGTAGGCCTTCAGGAACTCCTGCTCGTAGCGGTAAGCGAGGGCCCACCACTCTTCGCCGGGCACTTCCCCGGGCTCAGGCGTGAAACCCGGCGCGAAGGATGCTTCGGACTTGGCAAGGATCTTGTCGTCGATGTCCGTGACGTTCCGGACCACCGTGACCCGGAGGCCGCGGTATTGCAGCCAGCGGGTGAGCTGGTCGAAGGCAATGGCGGAGCGGATGTGGCCAACATGGGGCATGCCCTGCACCGTGGCCCCGCAGTAGTAGAGGCTGGCCTTGCCCTCGACGAGGGGGACGAAGTTCCGGACTTCGGCGGAGGCAGTGTCATAGAAGCGCAGGGTCACCGCTCCAGATTAGCCGATGGCGCCGGGCTGGCTTGGATACACCAGTGCAGTGGCCACAGCGCTGATGCCTTCGCCGCGGCCGGCGAACCCCAGCCCGTCACTCGTTGTTGCCGTAACGCTGACCGGCGCGCCGGCCGCCTCGCTCAGAACCCGTTGTGATTCCTCCCGCCGGGGGCCGAACTTGGGCCGGTTGGCCACGAACTGGACCGCAACATTGCCGATTTCAAAACCGGCTGCGCGCACAATCCGGGCGGCTTCCGCGAGCAGCGTTACCCCGGACGCGCCGGCGAACTCAGGGCGGCTGGTTCCGAAGTGCGTTCCGAGGTCGCCGATGCCTGCTGCCGAAAAAAGGGCGTCAGCGGCCGCGTGGGCCACCGGGTCACCGTCGGAGTGCCCGGCCAGGCCACGCTCCCCCTCCCAGAAGAGGCCGCCAAGCCAGAGCGGACGGGGCGCGTCCTCGGCTGCGTAGGCATGGACGTCGAGGCCGATGCCGGTGCGGGGAAGAATCGCTGTGATGTCCATGGCCTAGCCCTCCACCCACCGGGCGCCCAGGGGCCCTTCCAACAGTCCCTCGGCAATGATCAGGTCCAGCGGGGTGGTGATCTTCAGTGACTGGCTGGAACCGCGGACGGCATGGACGGGCATGCCCAGCATTTCCACAAGCATGGCGTCATCGGTCACGGCAGCGGACTGCTGCTGGTCCAGGGTGCGGGCGGCCTCATGCGCTTTCAGGAGGGTGGCGAGCTGGAAGCCCTGGGGTGTCTGCACGGCGCGCAGTTCCTCCCGCGGCGCGGTGCCGGTCACGATCTCCGGCGCCAGGGCGCTGTCCTCCCCTGTGGTCGCCGCAACGGTTTTGACGGTATCCACCACGGCGACGGCGGGAATCACCGCGGCAGCGCCGGCCGCCAGGGCGTCAGCCACCCGGTGGAAGACGGATTCGGGGGTCAGCGCACGGGCGGCGTCGTGGACCAGGACCGCCTCGATCCCGTCCATCAGGGCTGCAATGCCAGCCCGGACGGAGTCGGGGCGGGTGGCGCCGCCGTCGACAATCGAAAGGAGGGGGCCGCCGTCGGCCAGTTCCTCCCTGAAGTCCTCGCACAGTTGCCGCAGGGCAGTGTCCGCAGCCGGCAGCGCAATGCACACCTGGCTGCTGACGCCGGAAGCAACAATCCCCCGCAGGGCATGCATCAGAATGGGTTCGCCGCCCAGGGGCACGGCTGCTTTGGGCATGCCGTAGCCAAGCCGCTGCCCGGAGCCGGCGGCCACCAGGATCACGGCGGTGACAAGGCGCGTGGGAGTTTCACTCATGCCGACTAGCCTACGTCGCTGCGGGCCGCCCCGCCCGGACCTGAATCCGGGCAAAAAGAAGCCCCGGCGGCACTTGGGTGCCACCGGGGTTCAATTCTTAGGAAGCCAGGACCTCGTCGAGAACGCTTGCAGCCTTCTCTTCGTCGGTCTTTTCAGCCAGCGCCAGTTCTGAAATCAGAATCTGCCGGGCTTTGGCCAGCATTCGCTTCTCGCCTGCGGAAAGGCCCCGGTCGTGATCGCGGCGCCACAGGTCGCGGACGACCTCTGCAACCTTGATGACGTCACCGGAAGCAAGCTTCTCCAGATTTGCCTTGTACCTGCGTGACCAGTTGGTGGGCTCTTCGGTGAACTCGGCGCGAAGCACATCAAACACGTGCTCCAGGCCTTCCTTGCCCACTACGTCCCGAACCCCAACAAGATCAACATTCTCTGCTGGAACTTCAATGGTCAGATCACCCTGAGCCACCTTGAGCTTGAGATACATTTTCTCTTCGCCCTTGATGGTGCGCATCTTGATTTCTTCAATCTTCGCAGCACCATGGTGAGGGTAAACTACTGTCTCGCCGACCTCAAATACCATGTGGACATTTCCCCTTTCCCGCAGACCAGTTTATCACGATTCAGGCATATGACCGGCCGGCAAAAAGGCCCCGAACCGCGAAAATCCGCGGAAAAACAGCACAATCGACCCCCTTCACCCCCTTGACGAAAGCGGATAATAGTGCATCGCGCGCGCCCTGCCAAGGGTGATGTGACGGCCCTCGAATCCTCGTTTGACGGCCTTTGCGGCTAGGCTATGGGCTGAATAATCTTTCAAAACCCTCGAGGAGTACGTGACGTGCGTTTCACTGCGATGAACCGGGCCCACCACGCCAAACTGGCACTGACCGCGGCCGCCATTGGCGTCGGCCTGCTGACGGCAGGCTGCGGATACATCACACCCCAGCAGACAAACCATCAGTACTCCGCGTCGGACGGCATCCGCGCCGACCTCGGCCCGCTCCAGCTGCGCAACATCCTCATCGTTTCTTCCGGCGAGGATGAGCCCGGCCGTGTGATTGGTGCCGTCTACAACTCATCCTCCAAGGATGTAACGCTGAAGCTGAACGGAGCTGAGGGCTCGCAGACGGAAGTTCCGGTCAAGGCCAACTCCTACACGCTGCTGAATGAGAACTCGGATGAGGCCATCCTGAGCACGTCCGGCGGGGCCCCCGGTTCACTCGTGGACATCAAGGTCACCGAAGACGGCACGAACGTCAGCAACACCGTCAAGGTTCCTGTACTGGATGCAACGCTCCCCGAGTACAAGGAATACCTGCCCGCCGGCAGCACTCCCTCACCGAGCACCTCGGCTACCCCGTCCTCGACGGCTTCCGGAAGCGCAACGCCCTCGCCGTCAGCCGGCGGAACCGGCCACTAGCGCCGGACCAGTCAACAAAGACGTATCAAGCACAGGGAAAGGGAGGAGCCGGCCGGCCCCTCCCTTTCCCTGTGCTCCTATTTTTGGTGAGCCCTTGGTGCTACGGCTCGAATTTGTAGCCAAGTCCGCGGACGGTCACCAGGTACCGCGGCGCTGAGGGGTCGGGTTCAATCTTGCCGCGCAGCCGCTTGACGTGGACGTCGAGGGTCTTGGTGTCGCCCACGTAGTCTGAGCCCCACACGCGGTCTATGAGCTGCCCCCGCGTGAGCACGCGGCCCGAATTGCGCAGCAGCATCTCCAGGAGTTCGAACTCCTTCAGCGGGAGCAGCACCTGTTCCCCGCCCACGCTGACCACATGGCGTTCGATGTCCATCCGCACCGGACCGGCCTGGACCGTAGAGGAAATCAGTTCCTCCGGTTCGCCCTGGCGGCGCAGGACAGCCCTGACCCTGGCCACCAGTTCACGGGAGGAGTATGGCTTGGTGACGTAGTCATCCGCGCCCAGCTCCAGGCCCACTACCTTGTCGATTTCGGCGTCCTTGGCCGTCAGCATGATCACCGGGACACTGGAGCGCTGGCGCAACTGGCGGCAGACCTCCGTGCCGGACAGCCCGGGAAGCTGCAGGTCCAGCAGGACAAGGTCCGCACCGTTCCGGTCAAATTCGGTGATGGCGTCAAGGCCGTTGTCCACCACTTCCACCTCGAACCCCTCTTTGCCCAGCAAATAGGACAAGGGATCGCTGAACGATTCCTCGTCCTCCACAATCAAGATCCTGCTCAAGCGTTGGCTCCTCGTTCTTTTGCGCCGGCGGCGCGTGGTACCTGGGTGACAGTTGACTTAAGGGATCCCTGCCCGGCCGCGCTGTTCGCCGCAGGCTGCGGGAGCTCCTCCTCGGCGTCCTGGCCCTCCATCTCAGGGAGGCGCAGGGTGAAGGTGGAACCCTGGCCGGGCTGGGACCAGAGGGTCACTTCCCCGCCGTGGTTGGAGGCGACGTGCTTTACGATGCTCAGTCCCAGGCCGGTGCCGCCGGTGTGGCGGGACCGGGCTGCGTCAACGCGGTAGAAACGCTCGAAGACGCGCTCCTGGTCCTCGGCGCTAAGTCCCTCGCCCTGGTCCGTTACCGAGATTGACACCAGCCCGTCCCTGGACCGGACACCGATGCCCACCCTGGTGTTCGGCGGGGAGTAGCGGATGGCGTTGTCGATCAGGTTGCGCAGCGCGGTCACCAGCAGGTCCTGGTCACCGAAGACCATACCCTCGGTCCGGCCGCCCACAACGATGCGGATGTTTTTGCTTTCGGCCGGGAGCTGGGAGCGGTCAACGGCTTCCGCGATCACCGCGTTGACGTCAACGGGGCCGCCCTCCTGCGTAACGCTGGCGCCCTGCAGCCGGGAGAGCTCGATGATGTCCTGCACCAGAGCAGCGAGCCGGCCGGACTCCTTGTGCATGCGCTTGGCAAAACGGCGCACTGCCTCTTCGTCATCGGCCGAGGACTCCAGGGCTTCCGCGAGCAGGGAAATAGCGCCTACTGGCGTCTTCAGTTCGTGGGAGACGTTGGCCACGAAGTCGTTGCGGATCTCCTCGGTGCGCGTGATTTCCGTGCGGTCATCTGCCAGCAGGAGGATGTATTCCTCACCGAGCATGGCTGCGCGCACCTGGACAACAATGGTGCCCTGCCCCAGCGGTCCCCGTGGCAGCTCCAGTTGCTTCTCCAGGATGACACCGTCGCGCCGCACCCCTGCCGTCATGTCCAGCAGTTCCTTGTGCACCACAGTGTGCCCGCGGACCAGTCCGTAGGCATAGGCGGCGGGGCTGGCGCGGACCACGCCGTCAACATCGTCCACCACCACAAAGGCGCGCCCGACGACGGCCAACACCTCGGCTGCACCGGCTGGCAGGGCGAGTTCGTCGGCATCAATATCCAGCAACCGGCGCTGCTTTTCACTGACCCTGTAGGCAAGCACTCCGAACGTACCGAGCGCCAGGCCAACGAGGCCGGCGACCAGACCGATGAGCATAGGATCCACAGCTCCACCTTATGCGCTGGCAGGCGGCCATCAGCACGTCCCGGGCTGCTGCACCAACGGTTCAACTAACGTTCATCTTCAAAGGCTTAACCGTTTACCGGATACTGGCAGAGTAACGAGTTGGACTGCCGAACGGCGACATGAATTCCTGCTGTCCGGGTGCGGGCGGGACGGGAGTTCCAAGGAAAGGACGCCTACGTGCGTAAGGTTTTTCAGGAAGAGCTCACCCAGGTTGGTGACCAGCTGGTGGAGATCTCCCGGCTGGTCAGCGAAGCGATGGCGAAGGCCACCACCTCGTTCCAGGTGGCAGACGTTGATCTTGCCCAGGATGTAATCGCGGCGGATGCCCGCATCGACTTCCTGCAGAACAGCCTGGATGAGCGGGCCATCGACATCCTGGCACTGCAGGGTCCCGTCGCCAGCGACCTGCGGATGATCGTGGGATCCCTGCGGATGAGCGCGTCACTGGAGCGCATGGGTGACCTCGCCCGGCACATCGCCCAGCTGGCCCGACTCCGGTTCCCCTCAACCGTTATTCCCGAATCCATGACGGCAACGTTCAAGAGCATGGCGGACCTGGACCAGGAGATTGCGGACAAACTCACCGTTCTGCTGGAGACCCGCGACCTTGAGGTGGCCCGGGACATCCTGAAGGCCAACACCGCCATCAACGATCTGCACCTGAGCGTCTTTAAAGCCATCGCGGCTCCCGAATGGGCCGAGAGCCCGGCCACCACCGTGGACGTTGCACTGGCCAGCCGGTACTTCGAGCGCTTCGCGGACCATGGAGTCTCCGTTGCCCAGAAAGTCACCTACCTGGTAACCGGCGCCTGGCAGCCGAACGGCATCGAACACAGCTGACGTTCCGGACTTTGGAGCAAACGACGGCGGGCCGGTCACCAAAAGTGACCGGCCCGCCGTCGTCGTTTTACTTTATTTTTTGCCCTGGTTGGCAACGGCGAGGATGGCCTCTTCCGCAGCCTCGGGATCGAGGTAGGTGCCGCCGCGCTTGATCGGCTGGAAGTCTTCGTCCAGGTCGTAGACCAGCGGGATGCCGGTGGGGATGTTCAGGCCCGCGATGGCTTCGTCGCTGATGCCGTCCAGGTGCTTGACCAGTGCGCGCAGCGAGTTGCCGTGGGCAGTCACCAGCACGGTCTTGCCGGCCTTCAGGTCTTCCTTGATGTCCGATTCCCAGTACGGCAGCAGGCGGACCAGGACGTCCTTCAGGCATTCGGTGCGCGGGAGGGCGTCGCCGAGGTCTGCGTAGCGGGGGTCGTGGGCCTGGGAGAACTCGGAGTTGTCGTCCAGGGGCGGCGGCGGGGTGTCGTAGGAACGGCGCCACTCCATGAACTGCTCTTCACCGTATTCGGCCAGGGTCTGGGCCTTGTCCTTGCCCTGGAGTGCGCCATAGTGGCGTTCGTTCAGGCGCCAGTCGCGCTTGACCGGGATCCAGCCGCGGTCAGCCTTGTCCAGGGCGATATTGGCGGTGTTGATGGCGCGCTTCAACAGGGAGGTGTAAAGGATGTCCGGGAGAACATCGTTCTCAACCAGGAGCTCCCCGCCCCGAGCTGCTTCCGTGCGGCCCTGGTCGTTGAGGTCTACGTCCACCCAGCCGGTGAACAGGTTCTTGGCGTTCCATTCGCTGTGGCCGTGGCGCAGCAGAATCAGCTTGTAAGTCATGATTTTCATCCTAGCCGAGCGCCGCTGCCGCCCGCCCAGCGTTACAGCCGGCGCCGCTCCAGCGTTACGAAGGGGCCGGCAGCGGACAATATGCCCGCAACGATAAGGTGGGCCGGTGGTGCAAAAAGCTGAACGGGTGGCCGCCCCGCAGATAACCGGCAGGAACCCGAATGGCCGGCAGGGCCGGCCGGTGGGCAACGTCACCCGGGGCACCACCAACCCCAACCGCATGCGCCGGCTGGACCGCTGGTTGACCGGGCCGCAGGCCTGGCGGCTCCGCTCCGCCCCAAACCCCCTCGTGGTGGACCTGGGATACGGTGCCACGCCGGCCACCGCCGTCGAACTTTTTGAGCGGCTCTGCGCCATCCGGCCCGACGTCCAGGTGTGCGGGATAGAAATCGAGCCGGAAAGGGTCCGTGCCGCCTTGCCGCTGCAACGGCCCGGGCTGAGTTTCCAGGTGGGCGGTTTCGAAATCCCTGTTCCGGGCAGGCCGGTGCTGGTGCGGGCTTTTAATGTGCTGCGGCAGTACGAGGAAGCGGATGTGGCGGGCATCTGGCGCCTCGTGCAGGACCGGCTGTCCGCGGACGGCCTGTTCATCGACGGCACCTGCGACGAGATCGGGCGGCGGGTCACGTGGGTGGCGCTTGACGCCCACCGGCCGCTGTCACTGAGCTTCTCCGTCCGGTTCGGCAGTTTTGCCCTGCCCTCCGAGATCGCCGAGCGGCTGCCCAAAGCCCTGATCCACCGCAATGTCCCCGGCGAACCGGTTCACGCCCTGATGCAGGCCATGGACCGGGCATGGCTGGAATCGGCCCCGCTTGCGTCGTTCGGCAACCGGCAGCGCTGGCAATCGATGTGCCGCCTTCTGCGCGATGCCGGGTGGCCGGTGCAGGACGGGCCGGCACGCTGGCGGCTGGGCGAACTGACGGTGGACTGGGAAGCAGTGGCCCCGCGCAGGTAGATCAACCACGGGAGTCCAGGGGCCGGTGGGGATTACCAGGGCCCGTAAGGGCCCGTGTTGCGGGTGCCGCCACGGCCGGCATCCTTGACTGCCGGGCGGACGTCGGCGAGGTAGACGGACGCCGCCACCACGGCCGCGAGCCCGAACAGGCCCAGCGTGCCAAAGAATCCGCCGTTGCCACCGTTGTTGAGCATCGAGAAAACGGAGATAGCGCCGACCAGCGCAGCACCTCCGGTCAGGGCCAGCCAAAAAGTCTTGGTCCGCTTGCCGGTGGCTTCAAAGGCATTGGCCCTGTGCCTTGCGCAGTCGACAACCGCCCACAACTCCAGCCCGAAAGCCACAAAGGCAAGGATGAAGTACACGGCCCGCTCTACAGGCTGGATAATCAGTTCACCGTCCACAAGCCCAGCCTAGCCGCCCAGCGCGTCCAGCGCCTGCTTCAGGTCGGCCCAGAGGTCCTCGACGTTTTCGATGCCGACGCTGAGGCGTACCAGGTTTTCGGGAACGCTGGCCGGTTCGGCGGTATGCCGGCGGCGGCGTTCGATGAGGGATTCAACCCCGCCCAGTGAGGTCGCCGGGAGCCACAATTCCAGGGCCCGCACCAGGGCGTCCGCGGCCTCGGCGCCGCTGAGCCCTGCCACCGGCGCCACCTGGATGCAGATGATCGAGCCGAAGCCATTCATCTGTGCCTTCGCGCGTTCGTGTCCGGGATCGGCGGGAAGTCCCGGGAACCGGAGGGATTCAATCAGTGGATGGGCAGCCAGCCGATCAGCCAGGACCAGTGCAGAGGCCTGGGACCGTTCAATCCTCAAAGCCAGGGTGCGCAGCCCGCGCAGTGCAAGCCAGGCTTCGAACGGGCCCGCGATCCCGCCGTGGATGATCCGGTGATGAAGCAGTGCGGAGCGGATATCGGGGTTGGATGTCACCAGGGCGCCGAGGACGACGTCGGAATGGCCGGCCAGGTACTTGGTCACCGAATGCAGGACGACGTCCGATCCCAGCAGCAGGGGCTGCTGGACCAAGGGAGTGGAAAAGGTGTTGTCCGTGACCACGATCGCTCCGGCGGCGTGCGCGGCTTCGGCGAGGGCAGGTACGTCCGCGATGCCCAGCATCGGGTTTGTGGGGCTTTCCAGCCAGAGCATGGCAGCCCGGCGTGTGGCCGGACCGCGGGGCGAGAGCGCTTCCTTGACGGCCTCCGTGTCCGCAATGTCAACGGTCCGGAGTTCGATGAAGCCCTTCTGGGCGAGCTCGGCGGCCATCACCAGGGAACCGGAATAGCTGTGCGAGGGCATCACGAGCACTCCCCCGGCCGGGATGAGGGAAAGCGCCGAACTGACGGCGGCCAGGCCGGACGCGTAGAGGAGGCCGGGCAGTTCCGAGCCTTCGAGCTGTCCGAGCGCCTCTTCAAAGGGATCCCAGGTGGGGTTGGAGTACCGGCCGTAGCCGCGGTCCCCGTCGGCAAGAGGACCGCTGCCAAAGTATGTGGAGGACAGGACGATGGGCGGGTTGACCGGTTGGTCCCGGTCCCTTGGGGGACGTCCGGCGGCGACCACTACCGTCTCAGCTGCCAGGGACGCCGCTTGCTGTTCGGAAAGGCTCATGGAGAAAAGCGTACTGTTCGCATGCGGGAGCCTTGAAAGCCGTCTCCGGCCCTGTCCACATAGCGCCGGCCTCAAACTGCGATTGACGGTGCGGATCGGTAGGCTTGTCCAGTGAGCAAACAACGCGCGGGTCTTTTCATCGCATTTGAGGGCGGGGACGGCGCCGGCAAGTCCACCCAGGCAGCCCGGCTTGCGGACACCCTTGAATCACGCGGACTCACCGTTTTGCGCACCCGGGAGCCCGGCGGAACGCCGATAGGTGAGAAACTGCGGTCCCTGGTCCTGGACCACGGCCAGGGGCACATCGATGCCCACACCGAAGCACTGATTTTTGCCGCCTCCCGTGCAGCGCATGCAACCCAGGTGATCCGGCCTGCCCTGGAACGCGGCGAGGTGGTTTTGACGGACCGCTATATCGATTCCTCGGTTGCCTATCAGGGCGCAGGGCGGAACCTCGGCAAGGACGCCGTACGGTCCATTAACGCGTGGGCTACCTCCGGCCTGGAGCCCCATCTCACAGTGCTGCTTGATGTGGACCCGGAGGTTGGCCGCCGCCGCAGGACCGCGGGCGAGGCTGCGGAAGACCGGCTGGAATCCGAAGCTGACGAGTTCCACCTGCGGATCCGGGACGCCTTCCTGGAACTGGCCGCCAGCCGCGCCGGTTCCTACCTGGTGCTTCCTGCGCATCTTCCCGTCGATGACCTGGCCGCGCAGATCCTGCAGCGCGTGGACGCCCTGCTGGCCGCGGCGAAGGTGGACAGCGCATGACGGTCTGGGACGACCTGCAGGGCCAGGCCGCCGTCGTCGAACAATTGCGCCAGGCCGCCAGCGGAGAAAACCTGACGCATGCATGGCTTTTCACCGGCCCGCCGGGCTCCGGCCGCTCGAACGCGGCCAAAGCATTCGCGGCGGCCCTGAACTGCGACCAGGAGGACGTCACCCGACGCGGCTGCGGGCATTGCCCCGCGTGCCTGGCCATCCTGGGCGAAACCCACTCGGACGTCACGTTCGTCCGGACTGAAAAGGTGACCATCACCATTGATGAGGCGCGTGAGCTGGTGGCTACGGCGGGCAACCGGCCATCTGCCGGCCGCTGGCGGATCATCGTGGTGGAGGACGCGGACCGGATGGCCGAACGGACCACGAACGTCCTGCTGAAAGCCATCGAGGAGCCAACCCCGCGGACGGTGTGGATGCTGTGCGCACCGTCCCCCGCCGATGTCCTGGTGACCATCCGTTCGCGGTGCCGCAGCGTGGCTTTGCGCCTTCCGCCCGCCGCCGATGTGGCCGCCCTGCTGGTGAAGCGCGACGGCGTCGAGCCGGCTTTGGCGGAACGTGCGGCGCGCGCGGCCCAAAGCCATGTGGGCATCGCCCGGCGGTTGGCCCGGGACCCCGCGGCGCGGGAGCGCAGGCTGGAGACGGTGCGGTTCCCACTGGGACTGCGCGGGGTCACTGCTGCGGTGATGATGGCGGAAAAGCTGGTCAAGATCGCAACGGCCGAGGCCACGAGTTCCAACGAGGAACGCGACGCGGCCGAGAAGGCCGCCCTGCTGGCCACACTTGGAGCACCGGAATCGGGCACGCTGCCGCCGGCCATGCGGAGCCAGGTGAAGCAGCTTGAGGAGGACCAGAAGCGCCGTGCCAAGCGGTCCGTCACCGACTCGCTGGACCGCACCCTCACGGACCTGCTGTCTTTCTACCGGGATGTGATGATTATCCAGCTCGGGAATGCTGTGGAGCTCGTAAACGTTGAGTTGAGGAGTGAATTGGAGGAGTTTGCGAGCCGCTCCACTCCAGAAGCCACGCTTGCCCGGATGGATGCCATCAATAAAGCCCGTGAACGCATCACCACCACCAACGTAGCCCCGCTGTTGACCATTGAGTCCATGGCAGCCAGCCTGATCTAACCCTTCCAAGGAGACCCGATGACTGCCCGCCCCCTGCCCGCACGCCCCGCATCCTGGGTGATTGCGGCACGTGCCGCCGGGGCCATGGCCCTTGCCATGATTCTGGCCAGCTGCAGCCTCCTGAACGGCGGCGACCGCAACCAGGAGCCAGCCACGGCAAAAGCCGACCCCTCGATTGTGGCGTCCGCTCCGGCCGGGCTTGAGGAGTTCTATTCACAGGAAGTGGTGTGGGAGCCGTGCGAAAACGGCTTCCAGTGCGCCAAGGTGGAAGTGCCCATGGACTACGGCAATCCCGGCGGCGACACCATCGAACTCGCGGCATTGCGGTCCCCCAGTACCGGCAACAGAACAGGCAGCCTGCTCGTCAATCCTGGCGGACCGGGGGCGTCCGGGTACGACTTCGTCAAGGATGCCGCAGGCACACACTTTTCCCAGGCGGTACGCGACGCCTACGACCTGGTGGGCTTCGACCCCCGGGGCGTGAAACGATCGGCCCCCGTGACCTGCATGACGGATGCCGAACGCGATGCTGCCCGGGCCAAGATCTACAACCTGGACACGGACGCCGGCCTGCAGGAAGTGCTGTCAGACAACAAAGCTATTGCCGCCAAGTGCTCCGAGCAGACCGGGGCCGTACTGGCCCATATCGACACCGTGAGTTCGGCCAAGGACCTGGACATCCTCCGCGCCGTAGTCAACGACTCGAAGCTGAACTACCTCGGATACTCCTACGGCACGTTCCTGGGGTCCACTTATGCCTCACTTTTCCCGGACAACGTAGGCCGCATGGTGCTCGACGGCGCACTTGATCCGTCCATCAGCAACGAGGAGCTCACCCGGGGTCAGGCGCGCGCCTTTGAAAAGTCCATTCGGGCTTATGTCCAGAGCTGCCTGAAGCAGGACGGGTGCCCTCTGAGCGGAAACGCCGATTCCGGCGTGCAGCAGATCCGCGACCTCATCAACGCTGTCCAGCAAACGCCGCGCACGGCCAAGGATGGCCGGGTGGTCAACGCCACGATGTTCGTCAGTGGCCTGATTACCCCGCTGTACAACGACCAGAGCTGGCCTGCACTGACGCAGGCCCTGGACGCTGCCATGGCGGGGGACGTGAGCCTGATGCTTCGGCTGGCTGACCTGGGTGCGGACCGGGCGTCCAACGGCACGTACACGTCCAACTCAACCTTCGCGTTCAACGCCATCAACTGCCTGGACTATCCCATGGAGTCGGATACCGCAGCCATGCGGGCTGAGCAGGAGCGGCTGATGCAGGACTCCCCCACTTTTGGGTACTTTTTCGCCTATGGCGGCACCAACTGCGCTGACTGGCCGTACAAGAACCTCCGCACCCCCGCACCCGTGGAATACACCGGTGATGCCCCCATCGTGGTGATTGGTACTACGGGCGACCCCGCCACCCCCGTGGAGTGGGCCGCCTCGCTCCGCAAGCAGTTAGGCAACGCCTCCCTGCTGACCTGGACAGGCGAAGGCCACACAGCTTACGGCCGGTCCAACAGCTGCCTTGAGGACCCGGTGGACCGCTACCTGGTGAGCGGTCAAGTGCCCGCCGACAACACGGTGTGCTGAAGGCCTCAGCCGGATAGCCCCGGCCATTTTGACCCGGGCGCGGGGACTCTATTACAGTTGACTCTTGCATGAAGGGCCCGGTTCTTCCGGGCGGTTATGCGGTGCTTCCTTAGCTCAGTCGGTAGAGCGTTTCACTCGTAATGAAAAGGTCATCAGTTCGATTCTGATAGGAAGCTCGGGATAAACCCCGGACAGCCCCTGAATTCAGGGGTTTCCGGGGTTTTTCGCTGGTTAAGCGACGTCACCCCGTTTGCGCCTCCAGGCATTGCGGCCGCAGATCTCAGGGTTAGCGGCCGAAGGCGTCGTGGAGCCGAACGTCAGAGGGTGCGCCTGGTCTTCGGTGCCCTTGGCTACTCGAAGAGCTCGACGCGCGGTTCGCCCTGGACGCCGCTGCGCTGCATGGCGTCCCTCAGGTCTTCCCTGCCAAAGAACGCCCTGGCGGTGTCCACGCTGGCGAAATGATGGATGACGAGGACGTTGTTAGGATCATCAACCATCTGGTGTACCGATTCCTGGGTCACCCCGCCGGCCTTCTGCATGTCGCCAACGGAGTCGTAGACCTTGCGCCAGGAGTCGTAGTCGGCGACGCGGTGAAGGATGATTGCAACGGTCATGGTGCTTCTCCTTTGAAGCGTGCCGCGCTGTTCGTTCTGACCGGCCCGGGGGCAGTGAGCGTCAGGGCATGGTCTTCGGCGGCGCGGACACAATTATCTGCAGCGGCACAGGATTGGGCCGCCACTGGCCGTCTTACTCCCGCCCTCACAGACTGTCAACAGGCGCCGGCCGCCGCTGAATGTTCCCGGTTCCGGCAGTCCGCGAACTCCTCCCTTCCCCGCTTCTGCCGCAGGCTCAGCATGCGCCGCGGGCCAGCCTTCCACGGACACTGATCTTTATGGACTCCCGGTTTATTCGGGGGTAGGCTGACCTCCACGCGGTCTGAGGGCAGGCCGGTTCAACTGCGCCGGCGGGGCCGCACTTGAAGCACATCGGGGGGAAGATGATGGTTCTCGTGTCCGACTTGGGACGCCAATTTCCTACGAATGGGCGCAGTGCCACTGAGCCCATCAACCCGCATGCCCCCGACGAAGCCTCAGGTACGGCTGGAGGGCAGGCCACCATCGAATACGCCCGTGAAGGAGTGGTGCGCATTACGGTGCCTCCGGGCAGCCGGATCACGGCAGAGGACGGGACTTTGATCCGGGACCGTTTCTTGACGCTGACTGCCGGTGCCGGTGCCGCTGTCCTGCTGCAGGTCACCGGGGTGGAATCCGTGAGCAAGGAGGCCGTCCGGATCATCGTTGAAGCTGTCACCGTCACAGCGTTTGCAACGCTGGGCACCACCGACGTGGACCGGGTCATCGCCCACGGGCGGAGGGGACTACCGGTGCCGCGGTGCCCCATACGGTATTTCTCCGATGAACAGCAAGCCTTGGCGTGGCTGACCCCGCAGGCTCCGGGCGGTTCCTGAATCAATTCTTTTATCGTGGCGGCGGGAAATGACGAGGGAGCCAGTCCTCAGGTCCGGGGCCCCGAGCGGCGCTGACCAAGCGCCCCTTTAGAACTTCCCGAACCGTGCCCGGGCCATGGAGTATGCGCCGTAGCAGATCAGTCCTGCCGCAATTGCGGCGAGGAGGAATACGCCGTACGGCTGCGAACCCAGCGTTTTCAGGCCGCCGTCCAGGCCCGAGGATTTCGAAGGATCCGCCGTTGCCGCTGCAGCGATGATCAGGACACCCACCACCGCAAGGACAACGCCTTTTGCTGTGTAGCCGACGGTCCCGATCCATTTGATGGCCGAACGGCCGTTTCCCGGGTCCTGCAGGTCCTTCATGAACTTCCTCGTGACACCGCGGTAGGCGTAATAGGCGCCTGCAACGATGATCGCCAGACCGGCGGCAATCAGCAGCACCACGCCGGCGGGTGCACCCATCAGCCTGGCCGTAAAATCACTCGCGGACTGGCCGGAATTCTTGCTTCCGCCGGATGCGAAGACAGCGAAGGTGAAGGCCAGGAAGGCGAAGACCACTGCTTTTCCAACGGCTGCCCCCGCCGTTTTCAGTTTCTTCTTCGACTCGCTTTCGGTACGGGCCACATAGAACGCTTCGCTGACCATCCAGAGCGCCAGTGCCCCACATGCCACCACACCCGCCCAGAGCAGCACGGGCCCGCCCGGCTTGGAGGCGATCGATGCTATCGCACCGGATTGGTCGGCCTCCCCGCCCTGGCCCCGGTCCACCTGGAGGGCAATGACGCCGATCAGGATGTGCACCAGTCCGATGAAGACATAGCCCGTTCGAGCCAGGATCCGCAGGGCCGGGCTTCGGCTGGCCGACGCAGCTTCGGATACCGCCCGGTTAGCTTTCCCCGAGACACTGCCCATGACCGGCCCTTCCCGATATGCACCTGTAATCCAATCGTGCGCCCGGCAGCCCAGCCCGCTACACGGGGGAATAGTTCAGTGTAGATCTCTGCTGGCTGTCCCGGCAGACATACAGGGCCGGATAGGCGTCCCCCGCCACTGCCGGGATGCTGAAAGCAGACTCGGGAGAAATCCCGAGGGAGGAAGGCACGCTGGAGTCTTCCATGCAAGCAAGGCTCCGCGCCGCCGTCGTACCACTGGTTGCAAGTGCGGGCCCCGCCGGAAAGTACCCTGCAGGTATGCGGCCGGCAGGCTTGCGTCGTAGGCTGAACCTCGCGGGCGACGGAAAGGAGCCAGACGTGGCCGGGACGGCATTAAACGAGAGTGCATTGAACGAGGCGGCGTTGACCGGTGTGGTGGCCGAGGTGATGGCTGAGCTGGCTGCCCTTGAGGACCCGCGGGCGCGGGAGGTTAACGAAAGGCACGGTGACGATCACGGTGTAAACCTCAGCAAGCTCCGCGCCGTGGCAAAGCGGCTCAAGACGCAACCGGAACTCGCCCGTGAGCTGTGGGCCACGGGTGACACGGCAGCGCGTTTGCTGGCACTCCTCATCTGCCGCCCCAAGGCGTTCGGGCGCGACGAGCTGGACGCCATGCTGCGGGAGGCCCGCACACCCAAAGTGCATGACTGGTTTGTGAACTATGTGATGAAGAAAAGCGCCCATTCAGAAGAACTTCGCGCCGCATGGTTGGCTGACCACGATCCGGTGGTTGCCAGCGCCGGCTGGGCTCTGACCAGTGAACGCGTGGCGAAACAGCCTGACGGCCTTGACCTCACCAAGCTGCTCGACGTCATCGAAGCTGACATGAAGGATGCCCCGGAGCGGCTGCAGTGGGCGATGAACACCTGCCTGGCCACTATCGGCATCCGGCACGCCGAATACCGCGCCAGGGCTGTCGAAATCGGGGAGCGGCTGGAAGTCCTCAAGGACTACCCCACTCCTCCTGGCTGCACTTCGCCCTTTGCGCCAACCTGGATTGGCGAAATGGTGCGGCGGCAGCAGAACATAGAGGAACCGTAGCCACTAAAGGCCGGGGCCCGGTTGCAGGCCTGTCAGCAAGGAGCAACACCGGCCCCTAAGATGGCGTGCATGGATGACGAGGCCCTGGCAGAGATTGCCAACGAGCTCTATGCCAAGCCGCTCGACGATTTCATCGGCGCCCGCGCAGCTGCAGCGAAGGAAGCCGCCGGCCGGGACAAAGAATTGGGGGCGGCTGTGCGCGGGCTCCCCAAGCCGTCGGTTGCCGCCTGGGCCGTGAACATGCTGGCCCTGCATGAACCAGACGTCCTCGCCGGGCTGAGTGATCTCGGCAGCCGCATGCGTGAGGCGCAGGCCTCACTGGACGCCACGGCACTGCGTGAGCTGGGACGTGAGCGCCGCACCGTGCTGGCCGCCGCCGTGGACACCGCCCGCGCGGTGGCCCAGGAGCAGGGCCGGACCATCAGCGAGGCCATGGCAACGGACGTCGAAGAAACCTTGCGCGCCCTGACCGCCGATGTCGGAGCGGCCGCCGCTGTCCAAAGCGGGCGCCTGCTCAAGACGCTCTCGGCGGACGGCGTAAACGCCGTGGACCTTGACGGTTTGGTGGCAGTGCCCGCTGCCCTCCCCGCGGCGCCCCGGCCGGTTCCTGCTCCGGCTGGGGCGGTACCGGACAGGCCGCGGAAGGAGGGTACGACGACGGCGGGGGCCTCCCGTCCGAAGCCGGACAAGCCGCGGCTCGAGGCAGTCCGGCAAACACCGCGGCCAAAGTCACCGCCCGCGCTCGAGAAAGCAAAAGCCGCCCTGGCCGAAGCGGAGGCCGCCCAGGCGGAGACGGCTCAGCTTGCCCGGGACCTGCAGAACCGGGCGGAGGGGGCGCGCACCGAGATGGCTGAACTCCTCCAGGAAACAGCCGAACTCCGGACGCGCCTCAGGGCGGCTGAGGACCGGCTCGAGCAGTTGCGCAGAAGCCTCGCCGCCACTGCTGCCGAGGCAAAGCAGGCGGTGCGGGCTGCGGACAAGGCAGAGCGGACTGCCATGCTGGCGCATGAGCGGGTCCTGCGGCTGGGCAGCACGGACACGCCGTCCTGATTCCAAGGAATGTCAGACCCCGGTTGCACACTGGATTTATGGAAAACCAACCCGTACAGGAATTTCACGTCACCTACTTCGACGCCGACTGCGGCCGTGCCCGGGCTGAAGTCTTTAACACCCTGGCAGAGGCAGAACGCTTCGCCAGCCGCCACTGCCACGGCGAGGACAGCTGGGCTGTTGTGGACGCCGTTCCCGTGCAGCAGGTCCGCATCGCCGCCTGAGCCTTCCCACTCCCCAGCGAAGCCCAGGACTCGTGCAGCCGCTTAACGCAAGCAACCCGCGTTGCGCGGGCAAAAATGCCAGGCAACGCGGGTTGTACGCCCCGTTGGAATTAGGCGAAGTCGGAAACTGCCGGGTCGGGGCCGATCCGGCCTTCGCCCTTGGCGGTGCGGTCCAGTGCATTGATGGCTTCGACGTCGTCCGCGTCCAGGGAGACGTCCAGTGCTGCGAAGTTTTCACGGATCCGGGACTCGGTGACGGACTTCGGGATCACCACGTTGCCGATGGCAAGGTGCCAGGCAATGACAACCTGGGCGGGCGTGGCTCCGTGCTTGGCAGCAATCGCGGCCACTGCCGGGTCCTCCAGGAGCTCGCCGCCCTGGCCCAGCGGGGACCAGGCCTGGGTCAGGATCCCCTTGGAAGCGCCGAATTCGCGCAGTTCCCGCTGGCTGAAGTAGGGGTGCAGCTCGATCTGGTGGATGGCCGGGACCACACCGGTTTCGTCGATGAGCCGCTGCAGGCCCTCAACGGTGAAGTTTGAGACACCAATGGACTTCACCCGGCCGCGCTTCTGCAGCTCAATCAGCGCCTTCCAGGTGTCCACGTACTTGTCCTGCTTGGGCTGCATCCAGTGGATCAGGTACAGGTCCAGAGTCTTGAGGCCCAGCCGGTCCATGGACTCCTCGAATGCGGCGAGGGTGGACTCGTAGCCTTGGTCCGCGTTCCACAGCTTGGTGGTGATAAAAAGCTGCTCAGGTGACAGGCCGGAGCCTGCGATGGCCCGGCCAACACCGGACTCATTGCCGTAGATTTTGGCGGTGTCGATGTGGCGGAAGCCCGCTTCGAAGGCCTGGCGGACCACCTTTTCCGCCACTCCGTCCTCAACCTGCCATACGCCGTAGCCGAGCTGGGGAATCTGGTTACCGTCGTTGAACGTCAGTGTGGGTGAAGAAGTCATTCTTTTATCCTGCCAAACCACAACGGGCCGGCCGGCGAAATACCGCAGAGTAAGCCAGACGCTTAACCGGGAATATCTTCCCGCCCGGTGGCGGCATCGGAGCCGGAACCTTCCTCGGCAAGGTGCCTCTCGGCGTCGGCCACCTGCTGGAATACTGCCTCGGCGCGGCGACGTACGGACGCGGCGCCTACCGGAATGGGGCCAACGGCGAGCCGGAGCATGGCGGCAGCTTCGGAAGTGGTGGCCAGGGAATTGCCGGCCTTGGACAGCGCCCGGTGGACGCCTGCGAGCCGGACCGGGATGTCCAGTCCTTCGCTGGGCGAGCGCTGCTGCGCTTCCATACAGACAGCCCTGACCCGTTCCAGCAGCGCGGCGAGCTCATTGGCGATCTCCACGAGCTCGCCGTAGAGCTGGTCATCCTCCACGCCTTCGAGAACCTGGTGGAAGCGGTCCAGCCCCCTCTGGAAACGGTCGTGGGCGCGCCGCCACAACCCCTTCCCCAATTCCACGTCGTCCTTGCGCCCCTGCCTGGCGGCGCTGAAAAAGCCCAATGAACCTAGAGGTACTGTCCGGGACCGTGGTCCGGGTCGTTCGGCTGGCCGGGGCGGCCTGGAGCGGCGGGCCGTGGGCCGGCGGGGGCCCGCTGCGGCTCGCCGTTTTCCCCGATCACCACACCGGGCGCGATCACCGTGCCAGGCGGGAGCTGCCGGAGCTGCAACTGCGCCGCAGCGTGCTCGCGGGCGGCGTGCTGTGCGGCGATGGCTGTCTGGATGCCGTGGAACAGCCCCTCGAGCCAGCCCACCAGCTGGGCCTGCGCTATCCGCAGTTCAGCGTCGGAGGGGGTTGCGTCGTCAGAGAACGGCAGGCTGATCCGGTCGAGTTCCTCCACCAGTTCAGGCGCCAGCCCGTCCTCGAGTTCCTTGATGGAGCGCTCGTGGATTTCGGCGAGCCTTCCCCGTGCTGCGTCGTCCAGCGGGGCGGACTTCACCTCCTCCAGGAGCTGCCTGATCATGGTGCCGATCCGCATCACCTTGGCCGGTTCATCAACCAGGTCCTGCAGGTTGCTGCCTTTAGGTTTGCTGCCGTTTTCCGGCACTGCCGGCGCAGGCGCCGGCTGGCCGTCATCGATGGTGGTGCCCTCTACCGGGAGGTCCTCAGGTGCCTGAGTGTCGTTCGGATCGCTCATGCGTTCATACTCTCATGAGCGATCCGCCCGGGGTCCACTCCATGAACTCCGCTGACACGCTGTCCGCTACGGGCTCAATCATCCGTTGCGGGGCCCAATCAGCAGCACCGGCCCTGCGGGTTGGAGTCCTGCCGGTCGGTCCGGTCCCGCCAGAACTCGCGCTCGCCCAGCGGCGGCGTGTTGTGCCCTGAGGCCTGGTGGTGCTCCAGGTACTTGGTGTAGGCGTCCGCCCCCAGGACACCGCCGAGGTAGCGCGCGAACCCGCGGAAGCCGCGGGTGACGGCAGCCAGTCCGGTGCTCATCAGTGGTGTCCTGCCCGTTCGAACCTCAGCTCGGCCGGGACCTTGTCCCATTCAGCCATCAGCTCCCGCTCGGCGGGTGTGGGAATCAGCCCGGCGGGGGCAAAGACGCGCGAAGGCCTGGCGGGATCCTCGTTGTCCTTCACGGCTGTCCCGTGCGCGCGGCTCCGGAACGCATTCACGGTGGCGAGCAACGCCGTCACGATCACGATGATGCTGAGCACCACAAAGATGACTGAAAGCCAGCCCTGGATAGCGGTATTGCGCACCACAGCTTCCATGGCTGCCACGGATTTAGCCGTGCCAAATTCGGTCTTCCCGTCCGCGAGCGCCTTGCTGAAGGCGGCGTTGTTGGCGAAGTACCCCACCGCCGGGGTGGGCGAGAAGATCTTCTGGTAGCTGGCGGTAATGGTGACCACCGCTGCGAAGGCCAGCGGCAAGGCCACGATCCAGAGGTACTTGAAGGTGCCCTGCTTGGCCACGATGGCCAGGCAAACAGCCAGGGCGATGGCCGCGAGCAACTGGTTGGCGATGCCGAACAGCGGGAACAGCGTGTTGATGCCGCCCAGCGGATCGGTGACGCCCATCAGCAGCACCGCACCCCAGGCACCCACCATGACCGCCGTGCATAGCCAGGCGCCGGGCCGCCAGGACGCTTCCTTGAACTTGGGAACAAAGTTGCCGATGGAATCCTGGAGCATGAACCGGGCAACGCGCGTTCCGGCGTCAACAGCAGTGAGGATGAAGAGGGCTTCAAACATGATGGCGAAGTGGTACCAGAACGCCATCATGGCCGTGCCGCCGATGAACTGCTGCATGATGTGGGCGAGTCCCACGGCCAGTGTGGGTGCGCCGCCGGTGCGGGAGACGATGCTTTCCTCGCCCACGTTCGCGGCGGTCTCCGAGAGCAGGTTCGGGCTGAGGTTGACGCCGGACAAGCCGAGGCTGTTGACCCATGTGGCGGCCGTTTCGACGGTTCCGCCGGTCAGGGCCGCGGGCGAGTTCATGGCGAAGTAGAGGCCGCGGTCAATCGAGATTGCTGCCAGGAGGGCCATGATGGCGACGAAGGACTCCATCAGCATGCCGCCATAACCGATGAAGCGGGTCTGCCGTTCCTTTTCCACCAGCTTGGGGGTGGTGCCCGAGGAGATCAATGCATGGAAGCCGGACAGGGCTCCGCAGGCGATGGTCACGAACAGGAACGGGAACAGCGCGCCGGGGAACACTGGGCCGTTCTCCCTGCTGGCGAATTCGCTGAACGCCGGAACGGTGATCTCCGGGCGGACCACAATGATGGCCAGCGCGAGCATCACGATCACGCCGATCTTCATGAACGTGGACAGGTAGTCCCGGGGGGCCAGAAGCAGCCAGACCGGCAGGATCGCCGCGATGAAGCCGTAAACAATGAGGCCCCAGGCGATGGTCACCCGGTCCAGGGTGAAGATGTCCACGCCCCACTGGGTCTGAGCCACCATGCCGCCGCCGATGATGGCCGCCATCAGCAGGACAAACCCGATCAGCGAAACTTCCATCACCTTGCCGGGCCGCAGGAACCGGAGGTAGACGCCCATAAACACAGCGATGGGGATGGTCATGCCAACGGAGAAGACGCCCCACGGGCTTTCGGCCAGGGCGTTGACCACCACCAGGGCGAGGATGGCCACGATGATGACCATGATGAGCAGGGTGGCCACCAGGGCAGCGGTGCCGCCGATGACGCCGAGTTCCTCGCGCGCCATCTGTCCCAGCGAGCGCCCGCCGCGCCGCATCGAGAAGAACATCACGAGGTAGTCCTGCACTGCGCCTGCAAGCACGACGCCGATGATGATCCAGATAGTGCCGGGCAGGTAGCCCATCTGGGCGGCAAGGACCGGGCCCACCAGGGGGCCCGCGCCGGCGATGGCGGCAAAGTGGTGGCCGAACAGGACGTTCCGGTCCGTGCGCACGTAGTCCTTGCCGTCCGCCTTGTATTCAGCGGGGGTGGCCCGGCGGTCATCAGGCCTGGTGATGTAACGCTCGATGACCTTGGAGTAGAAGCGGTAGCCGATCAGGTACGTACAAACAGAAGCAAAAACGAACCAAATGGCGTTGACTGTCTCGCCGCGGATGATCGCGAGCATAAACCAGGCCACGCCGCCCAGCAGGGCAATCGCTGCCCAGAGGGCAACTTTTCCGGGCGTCCATTTCTTCTCTTCCGCCTCGCGGACGGTCTCGTCAATTGCCGACGGCGGTAGTGAGGTGTCGGTGGCGACCGCACCTTCCCCCCGGGTTGCGCTCCGTCGATGATCCGGTGTTCCGGCCATGTCTCCTCCTTGAGATTCGTCCCCATCTGCTGACAGGCACCCTACCAACGGGGAGCTTGGACCGGACTGTGTTTTGCCGTGATCAGGACCAGCCTGCGCCGAACGGCAGGCACCCGGCGACGAGCGTCGGGCCGCACCGCCGTCGAAGGTGGTGCCGGTCCCTTGCACGGCTGCCCGGAGGGCAGCTCCTCACCCCACGGTAAGCCTGCCGGCGCCAATCAGAAAGACCCCCGCGGGACCAAAGACCCTGTTCAGGTGCGCGGGGGTCCCTCTCAGGTACCCAGCGTGCGCCGTGACGCCGGCAATCGCGCACGGGTGAAGAGCCAGGCCAGCAGGCCGCCGGCCAGGGGCACCGCAAAGACGAGCGCCAGCAGGTGCAGCCAGGGCACCTCGACGGCGGTGCGCAGCTCGGTGGAACCTGCAACGAGCACCGCCGGCAGGGCCCCGGCGATGCTGCCGAGCAGGGTCCCCAGCCCAGCGGTCAGCAGCGCCTGGGAACCGGCAAGGCTCTTCCGCAGGCGGGGCGAGGCACCAATGCCGGCGAGCGTTACATGGTCCGCGCGCGCATCTGCCAGGGAAAGACCTGTGGTGATGCCTGCGGCGCTGAAGGTAATCACGGCGCTGATGGCCACGATGGACCAGGTCATCCATGAGTCGCCCTGGGTGATGCCCGGTTCGGCCCAGAATCCGACGGCGGGCTGCTGGTACACGGCGGCGACGGCCCCGGCTGCAGCGTCCCTCTCACCGGCCGAGGGAAAGCTGTTGAGCTGGACCAGGAGCTCGGCCGGCTCGGGACGCAGGTCCAGTCGCCGGGCCGTCTCCGGCGAAATGACTCCGTAGTAGGGAAGGGCCTGGGCGGGTTCAACCACAATGGCGGGAAGCGTGCTGCTGGTAACCGTCTGATGCATCCGGGAAGGGTCGGCCGGATCCTGGGCCTGCGTGCGCACGTCCTGGCCCTCGAGCACCACCGTCCCGTTCCGAACGAAGACCGGGTTGGTGACCACCATGCCGCCGGCCTCCAGAACTGCCAGGGCCTCAGGTCCGGCCTCGATGCCGAGGACGGCACTGATCTCGTCCGCGCCGCCCACCAGGATGGAACCCTGGGAGCCCGGCGACTGGGCGAGGGAACCCCGGCAACGCCAGTCCTCAGGGTCCGCCACCCTGCGCTCGGGTGTCATCGGGCACTCGTTGCCGGCCGGTCTGGACAGCAAGTACTGCAGACAATTGGAGGTGGCAGTGCGTGCCGGCCCCGACACGTCCGTGCCATTGCCAAAAGCGCAGTTTTGAACGTACCCCGGCGCACTGATGGTCCTGGTCCAGGCAACGTTGCCGGTGGCACCTTCCACGGCGGAAGCGAGTTCAGCCGGATCGACGACAACCGCCGGCTGGGTGCTTCCGTCCGGCAGGAGGGGCTGCTCCAGGGACAGCGGCAGGAAGGCCTGGTTTTCCAGCGCGGTCCATGAATGGTTCTCCCGCATCATTGCCTGCTGGCTGGCCGCAAGGACCAGTGCGGCGCTGGCCAGCGTGGCGGCGGCGAGGACGGCCCCTACCGCCGGCACCGTGCGGCCCCGGTTCCTGGCCGAATCACGGGCAGCCATCCGCAAGGACAACGGCAGCGCACCCGTCCGCGCGGTCAGCAGGGCAACGAGGTATCCGGCCAGGAGCACCAGCGCGGCGACGGCCAGCACGGCGCCCCCAATCAGCAGGGAGGTGACCACCGGCAGTTGCCCGGCCCTCCGGTCCGGATCCCCGGCCGACTCTCCCAGAAGCCAGCCCGCCGCCAGCAGTGCGCCAGCCAAAAGCAGCAGCACGGCGCCGGCTATGGTGGTTCGCTTCGCACTACCGGCGGGTGCCCGCCCCGACTTGAGTGCGACCAGGGCCGCCTGCCTCGCAACTTGGTTGGCCGGGGCCATGGCTGCGAGCAGGCAGCACACCAGTCCCAGGACCATGGCCACTACCGTCAGCAGGACGTCGGGGTGGACGCCGGCAAAGCGGGCCGAACCCATGGAGCGGACCCAGTAAACCACTGCTGCCCCGGACCCGAGCCCCAGGGCGGCCCCGGCGAGAACGGCGATGCTGCCAAGCCAGAGCCCGGCCGATGTCACCACGGAGCGGACGGTGGGGGTGTCGGCTCCGGATGCTGCCAGCAAAGCCAGTTCCCGGACCTGCCTTTTAGCACCGACGGCGAAGGCAGCCCCCGCCAGGAGGCCCACCTCCAGGAGCGCCAGGGCAGCGACCAGGCCGAACGTTGTGTACAGCGCCACAGCTCCCGACGACGATGGTGGCGGCGGGACGCCGTCGACACTGCGCTCGGCCAGGGACGGCGGATTGAGCACCACGCTGCGGGAGAGCACGCTGACACCCTGCCGGTTTGCCGCGAGGATCTGCGGCCAGGTCACCGGTTCGGAGCCAGCCAGGTAGTAGGACATCGAGTGCGGGGATTGCGGCCCCTCGTTGAGGACTGCCTCCGGCACCTGCTCCTGCCCGAGGAAAATGACGGAGTTCCGGTCAGAGGCATCCGCATCGCGGACGGTTCCCACCGGCACGAAGGTACCGGCCGACGTCGTAAATTCCTCGCCGAATCCCAGGCTGAACCGCTCAAGCAGCCCCGGGGACACCAGGGCCTCGCCGGCGGCATGCGGAGCCCTGCCCTCAAGCAGCGTGAATTTCCCGGCGAAGGCAGGATGCAGCGCGTCCACCACCCTGCCCTGCAGTGACACCAGCGCCGCCCCGACCCCGGTTGTCAGGTTGAGCTGCCGGAGCGGCAACACCTCATAGCCCGGCGGAAGAAGGTCCCGGGGATTGGCCGGCTTGAAGTCCGGATCGTAGACGCCGGAGCTGGAAACCACCATGGCGTCGTTGAGCGGGTCCTGGACGGAGTCGGCGTTGGGAGCAGGCAGGGTGCTGAACCGGGCCTGCGTTCCGCCGAGCTCGAACCGGACAATTTCTTCGGGCGTTTTTTGGCTGCTCTGGAACAACGTGGCGGCCCCGGTCATGCCTGCAACAGGAAGCATGATCAGCAGGATGATGAGCAGAGACCGCCCCTTGTGCCTCCTGATGTCCCGGCGGGCCACGCGCAGGGCCACGCGGAAACTGCTTCGTCGCCCAGTCCTCGTGGGAGCGAGATCAAGCATCAGAGCCCTGCCTGGGCCAGGAGCATGGCGGGATCGTGCATGGCCGCTGCCTGGTCCACGATGCGCCCGTCACGCAGGAACACCACCCGGTCTGCCCAGGCTGCATGCCGGGCCTCGTGGGTCACCAGCATCACGGCGGCCCCGGCATCAGCGCGGGCGCGCAAAACTTCCATCACCCCCTGGCCCGTGGTGGAGTCAAGTGCCCCGGTGGGCTCGTCGGCGAGGATCAGCCGGCGCTGTCCCACCACGGCCCGCGCGATGGCCACCCGCTGCTGCTGCCCGCCGGACATCTGGTCCATAAAGCGGTCCGCGAGTTCCGGTATTCCCACCTGCCGCAGGGCATCCAGTGCCTGCCGGCGGGCCCTTTTCCAGGCTGTGCCGTCCAGTTCCAGCGGCAGCGCCACATTCTCGGCCGCCGTGAGGGTGGGCACCAGGTTGAAGTCCTGGAAGACATAGCCCACGGCACGGCGGCGAAGGCGCGCCAGTTCGTTCAGCCCCAGTCCCGCCAGCGGGGTGGATTCCACAAAGACACCGCCCGACGTCGGGCGGTCCAGTCCCCCGGCCAGCGCCAGGAGGGACGACTTGCCGGACCCTGACGGCCCCATCACCGCGACAAACTCGCCCGCCTTGATGGTGAGCTCCACATCGCGGAGGGCGGCGACCGCCGTCGCGCCTTCCCCGAACGTCCTGCTGACCTTCGCGAGTTCCAGGACCTGCTGCGGTCCCTGGACGCTCACCGGCGGCTGTCCGCGTTGAGCGGGGCGGCGTCTTCCGTGACCCCGTTGGACGTTTTGCGTGCCTGGCCCGGCCCGGCGGACTGCGCCTGCTGGACCATCCTGGCCTCACAGAGGTCCAGCCAGCGGACCTCCGCTTCGGTCTGGAAGATCAGGGAATCAAGGACCAGCAACCAGGCAGTATCGCCGGCGCGCTGGTTGGCGGTGGTGTCCCGGCGTGCCTTGGTGTAGTCCTGCAGCGCCCGCATGGACGCGGCACGCTGGGCCTGGATGATGGCCTGGACATCCACACCGGGCAACGTCACGGCGAGCGCAAGCTTGATGGCGAGCTCGTTCCGGGGCGGGTTGTTCCGCTCCACCGGCGCCGCGAACCAGTTATTCACCTCAGCTTTGCCCGCGTCGGTGATGCTGTAGACCACGTGGCCGTCGCCGTCGTCGCCTTCCTTGGTGACCAGGGCGTCGCGTTCCAGCCGGTCCAGCGTGGTGTACACCTGCCCGATGTTCAGTGGCCAGGTGGCACCGGTGCGGCTTTCGAACTCGACCCGCAGCTGGTAGCCGTAGCGCGGCTGGTCCTGCAGCAGGGCGAGGAGGCTGTGGCGGATGGACATGGTGCTCCTTGGTCTGGGCGGCAGTTCGCACGGTCCCCCAATGGCCCGTGCATACCGCGTATAGGCACGAGCCTAACCGACTAGTTTCGTTTGGGCAATACTCAGTATCTAAACCTAGGGCCCGGACCCCGCCTGCCTAGAGCAGCAGGAGGATTTTGCCTACGTGATCGCCGCTGTCGAAGTAGGCGTGGGCAGCCTGGACCTGCTCCAGCGGGAAGGTTTTGGCCACCAGCGGGCGGATCCGCCCGTCAGTGATCATGGGCCAGACGGCGTCGCGGACGGCGTTCATAATGGCACCCTTTTCCTCGACAGGGCGGGGCCGGAGCGCGGTGGCCACCACGGCGGCGCGCTTCTTCAGCAGCTGGCCCAGGTCCAGTTCACCCTTCGTGCCGCCCTGCAGGCCGATCACCACCAGCCGCCCGTAGTCGGCGAGTGCGTCCACATTTTGGGCGAGGTACTTGGCGCCGACGACGTCGAGGATCACGTCCGCACCGCGCCCGCCGTTCTGCTCGCGGAGGCTCGCAGGGAAATCCTCCTCCGCGTAGTTGATGGCGATGTCCGCGCCGAGGAAAGCCTTCGCCGTTCCCACTTTTTCGTCCGAACCTGCCGTTGTTGCCACCTTGGCGCCCAGCGCCTTGGCCAGCTGGATGGCCATGGTGCCGATCCCGCCGGTGGCGCCGTGGATCAGGACGGTTTCTCCGGGTTGGAGCTGGGCGGTCATCACCAGGTTGGAGTAAACCGTGGCGGCCACCTCCGGCAGGGACGCGGCCGTCACCAGGTCCACGCCGTCCGGAACCCTCAGGACCTGCTCGGCAGGAACGGCCACCTGCTGGGCGTAGCCGCCGCCGGCCAGCAGCGCCACCACCTTGTCACCGAGGGAAAAGGGTTTGCTGACGCCAGTGCCGAATCCGGCTATCCGGCCGGATACCTCGAGGCCGGGAATTTCCGAAGCACCGGGCGGCGGCGGGTAGAAGCCCCTTCTCTGCTGCACGTCCGCCCGGTTCAGGCCGGCGGCGACGACGTCGATCAGCACCTCCCCCGGCCCGGGTACCGGAGCCTCAGTTTCGCGGACCTCCAGGACCTCCGGGCCGCCCGGTTCCGAAATGTAGACGGCTTTCATGGAACACTCCCGTTTCTGACTCAATACTCGCTGCAACCAGTGTGCACCGGACACCTTCTTCGCCTCTGTTTTGTTGCAGGCAAGTGCCTATGAAACACTACTAGTAGAGGAAGGTTGTCCGAGCGGCCGAAGGAGCTAGTCTTGAAAACTAGTGTGCGGTAACCCCGTACCAAGAGTTCGAATCTCTTACCTTCCGCGATTGGGACCCCTGTCCGCCAGCATGCTGGCCGGCAGGGGTCCTTCGTTTTTCCCTGCGGAGCCTGGTGCGGGGCGAACCATTGCCACTGTCAGAGCCTGCGCATAGCCTCGTGGTGTCCCGTCCGGAATTGACGATCGCTCCGGACCGGCCATCAGAGCACCTACCTCACCAGGAGATCCTTATGCCCAGTCCCGACATCAAACCCGGTTCCCCCTGCTGGATTGACCTGATCACCTCGGACGCCACAAAAGCCCGGGAGTTCTATGGCGGACTCTTCGGCTGGGAGTTCCAGTCCGGCGACCAGGAACTTTACGGCGGCTACATCACCGCGTCACGGAACGGAAAGATGGTGGCCGGGATCATGCAGAAGCAGGAGGACCAGGCCGGCTTCCCGGACATGTGGTCCACGTACCTGTGCACTGACGATGCCGCAGCCACTGCAGCTTCGGTGGCCGCAAACGGCGGCCAGGTCCACATGGAGCCCATGGACGTCCCTGCGCAGGGAATCATGGCCATGTTCGGCGACCCTAGCGGGGCGTCGGTGGGTGCGTGGCAGCGCCGGGAGATGCGCGGTTATGAAGTCGCGGGAGAACCCGGGGCGCCCGCCTGGCACGAGCTGCACACCAAGGATTACCAGGGCGCTGTGACGTTCTATGAAAAAGCCTTCGGCTGGCAGACGAGCGTTATGAGTGATGCTCCCGAGTTCCGGTACACCACCCTGGGCTCGGGCGAAACGGCGCAGGCGGGAATCATGGATGCTTCCGGATACCTGCCCGGCGAGGTTCCTTCCCACTGGCAGGTGTACTTCGCCGTTGAGGACACCGACGCCACGGTGGAGCGTGCCCTGGCCATGGGCGGCACACTCCTTGACGGACCGGCGGACAGCGACTTCGGCCGGGTGGCGCAACTTGCCGATCCCACAGGCGGCATGTTCAAGGTGATCTCCAGCCCCTCTGCCTGACACACCGCCCTAAAAATACCGGCCGGAGCTTGCGTTAAGCTACCGGCCGGTATTCTTTTGTGCGATGGCCGGCACATGCTGTTCCGGCCGTCACCCCAAGCACTGACAGCTTCCGCCCTGTAGATCTGGACAAAAGCTCCGGGTTTTAGGGGAGCACCACGGTTTCCGAATATGCGGACGAGTCGCCCTTGATGGCCGTGCTGCTGCGGCCGTCCACACTCACCGGGATATCGCCGGCAATGGTGACCCGGTTCAGCGTGCGCGGCTGGCGGTCGTAGTTGTCCGGGGCGTAATGCTGGGTGATCCGGTTATCAAACAGCACCAGCTGGTCCGGCTCCCAGTTCACCCGCACCACGTTCTCCGGACGCGTGATGTAGGCCTGGAGAATGCGGAGGATGTCCTTGGATTCGGTGTTGGACAGCCCCACGATCCGCAGGCGCTGGGCGAACCCGCCGATGAACAGCCCGCGCTCCCCCGTCAGCGGATGGACGCGCACCACCGGGTGGGCGGTTTCAAAGTGGATCCGGGTGAACTCCTTGCGCCGCTCGTCCGCGTTGGCGTGCTCCAGGTTCTTGGGCACTGAGTAGTCGTAGTCGTTGGTGTGGATGGCCCAGAGGGTGTCGGCGAAGTTCCGCAGCTCGTCGGGCAGGTCATGGTAAGCCCCGGCGGATGACGCGATCAGGGTTTCCCCGCCGTATGCCGGCAAGGTGATGCTGCGCAGGGTGGAGGCCTGCGGAGGGTTCACCACAAACGTGACGTCCGTGTGCCAGTTGTTCGCGCTGCCGTTCTCGCTGTCAACGGGCAGGACCGCCGGCTTGCCGTCCACCGACGCTACGGTGGGGTGTGCCTTGGTGAGCGGGCCGAAGCGGCTGGCGAAGCGGACCTGGTCCTCGTCCGTGCCGATGTTGGCCTCGCGGAACACCAGCGCCTTGTGCGTGTTTAGAGCTTCGCGAATCTGGGCGATCGTGTCGTCACTAAGCTCGGCGCTGAGGTCCAGGCCGCGGATTTCGGCACCGATGCGGGCGCCAAGTTTGGTGAATTCGAGTTTGGTTTCGGTGATGACGGTCATGGTGGTTCCTTGCCTTTCAGTGCGGTTGGTTCAGTTGATTGGGTTGGCGGTCAGTTGCCGGAGCCGACGGCGGTGCGCCAGCGGGAGAAGTGCCGTTCCAGTGCCACGAGCAGGACGTTTACCAGCAGCCCGAGCACGGAGACCGTAAGGATGCCGGCGTACATGTCCGGGATCAGGAAGCTCATTTGGGAATTGACGATCAGATAGCCCAGGCCGGCTTTGGCGCCGACCATCTCCGCGGCGATGAGCACCAGGATGGATGACGTGCCGGCCATCCTGATGCCGGTGAAGATCGTTGGCACGGCGGAGGGCAGGATCACCTTCTGGAAGAGCCGGAAGCTGCCCAGCCCCAGGGACCTGGCGGCCCGGATCAGCAGCGGGTCCACTGTCCGGACACCGGCGATGGTGTTCAGCAGTACCGGGAAGAACGCGGCGTAGGCCACGATGGTGATCTTGGATTCCTCGCCGATGCCCAGCAGCAGGGTGAACACCGGGAGCAGTGCCAGGGTTGCGGTGTTGCGGAAGAGCTCCAGGAGCGGGTTCAGGAACGAGTTCAGCCAGCCGTACCAGGCGATCAGGAGTCCCAAGAGCACGGCGGACACCACTGCGATGGTGAAGCCGGACACCGAGCGGGTCAGGCTTGCCTGGAGGTGGCTTTGCAGCTGCCCGGTCTCCACCAGCCGGGCGCCGGCGGCCAGGACTTCGTGCAGCGGCGGAAGGAACACCCTGGTGGCCGGGGCGGCCAGGAAAGTAGGGCCGAATTCCCACAAGGCGAGGAACAGCACCACGGCGAGGGACTTCCAGCCCGCCCGTGCGGCGAGGTTTGCCAGGGCAGTGAACCGTCCTGCCGGCGTCGTACGCTGCTCGGGTGTGCCGGGTGATGGTTCCGCAGGGCGGGAAGGGTCGACGGCGGCTGCCGCCGTGTGCGGTGGGGTCAGCAGTGCGCTCATCAGGCAGCGCTCCTTTCAGCGGGCTCTTCGTCGGGTGCGGTGCCGTCCGGAAGGATCTTCCGGTGGCCGGAGTCCTGGGCCAGGCGGACCTCGTCGTGCAGGAGGGACCAGACCTGGTGGCGGTGTTCCACAAAGGCCGGGTGGGAGCGGATGTCCTCGTCGCCGTCCCGGTCGGGGATGTTGATGTCGACAATTTCCTTGAGCCGGCCCGGACGGGCGCTGAGCACTGCGACCCGCTGGCCGAGGTAAACGGCCTCATCGATCCCGTGCGTGATGAACACGATGGTTTTGCCCGTGGCTTTCCAGATCCGCAGGAGCTCGTCCTGGAGCTGTTCGCGGGTCTGGGCGTCCAGGGCTGCGAAGGGTTCGTCCATCAGGAGGATGTCCGGCTCATAGGCGAGGCTTCGGGCGATGGCCACTCGCTGCTTCATACCGCCGGACAGTTCGTGCGGATACCGGTCCTCGAATCCGGCCAGGCCCACGAGGTCCAGGAACTGGCTGGCCTTGGCGGCCCGCTCTTTCCTGGACAGCCCGGTGTTCTCGAGGCCGATGGAGACGTTGGCCGATGCCGTGCGCCAGGGAAACAGGGCGTACTGCTGGAAAACGACGGCCCGGTCCTGGCCGGGGCCCGTCACAGGCTTGCCGTCCACCAGCACGGTTCCGGACGTGGGGCTGGAGAGCCCGGCGAGCAGGTCCAGGAGGGTTGTTTTGCCGGAACCGCTGGGGCCCACCAGCGTAAGGAACTCGCCGGCGGCAACGTCGAGGCTGAGATCGGACAGCGCTGTCAGGACGGACGGTTCCGCCGGCCGCCGGCCTGCCTTGCCCTTTCCCCTGCCCTGGCCCTTGGCCTGGCGGACGGCAAACTCCTTGGTCACGTGTTGGAGGCTGATCTTGGGAGTCATCTTTATCCTTTGGAAGTTGCTGCCGGCGCGGAGGTTTCCAGCAGGTTGAACTCGTTGGTGTAGAGCTTTGCGGTGTCCAGGGAGCCGTTGATGATCCCGGCGGACTTCAGGTAGTCCTCCCACCGGGTGAAGTCCTGGTCCTGGATCCGTCCGCCGGGTGAGGCCACACCCACGCTCTTCCAGTACTTCAATGCTTCGGTGCTCTCATTCCGGCCGCGCTTGGCGATGATCTCTTCGAACTTGGCGATCACCTGCTCCCGCGGGGTGGTGCGCTCCCATTCGATGGCCTTGGCCACGCCCGTCACTACCGTGCGGCTGGTTTCGGGGTTCTTCGCGATGAAGTCCTTGCGCAGGACGTACTGTCCGGCGTCGAACGGTCCCCCAATGACCCCGACGTCGGTGAACAGGGCCCGGATGCCGCCCTCGGCGAGCGCACGGTCCTGGAGCACACCGCCCAGGGTGCCCACGTCCACCTGCTTCTTGCGCAGCGCCACCTCGGTTTCGTTCGGCGGCACCACAACGAGTTGCACCTGCTTGATCTCCTCGGGCGTGAGCCCGCTGTTCTTCAGGTAGGTGGTGATGACCGCTTCGTGGTGGGCGCCGAGGGTGTTGACGGCGATCTTCTTGCCGATCAGGTCCCTGGGGGTTTTGATCGGGCTTCCTTCCTCCACGTAATACCCCGTGAAGGTGTCCTTGTCCTCGCCGTAGTAGTTGACGACCGCCTGGACCGGGGCGCCGGCCTCGATCAGCTTGATCACAGCGCCGGTGAAAGCTCCGCCAATATCCGTCTGGTCGGTGGCGACGGACTGGATGCTTTGGGGCCCGCTGGTGGTGTTGCTGACCCATTCGAGCTTGACGTCGCCCAGGTAGCCGAGGTCTTCGGCCACTTCCAGCAGGGCGACGCTGTTGGGCGAGCCCTGGTAGCGGACTTTCTTTGTTTCCGGGCCGCTTTGTGCCCCCGGCTGGGCAGTGGCGGGGCCGCCGCATCCGGACAGCGCCAGCATGATAGCCGAGGCGGCAGCGATGGCTGCTGCCACGCCTGCGGCGGGGCGGGGCCGTTTGGGGAAGAGTCCGATTTTCATGGCGCTGTACTTTCTTCTGTTCATTGGGGACCGGTTGCGTTGGGGACCGGTGCAGTTGGAGAGCCTGGCCGGGCTGGCCGTGGGGACAACTAGAACAGGAAAGAATCCGGGGCAGAAGGGGCTGGTTAACCGCAGGAAATAAGGGGAAACTGCGGGACGTGCAGGGTCATGGGAGGTTCCAAGGCGTCGCCTGGTGACACTTCGGGACACGCAAAGCCGTATGCCGAAATACCGGCTCATGCCCCGTAAGACATCCGGGCCACGGAAGGTCACGTACGGCCATATGCTGTCCCGCCGCGACTTCAGGGCGCAACGAACAGTGCATGCGGGCGGCCGGATCCATGACGCACGGCAGCCCCGGCGCAAGTCACAGCGGCCGCAACGCGGGCAAGGCCCGACGAAATGGTCAGAATATTTCTGCCCGGAGTGCCACAGTGTTACAGATCCACGTCCTCACGCAGCCCCGGGTTTTTGTCCAGCTATGCGGCCTTTTGAGGGCTCGGACCCTGCATTTCTGCCCGAAAACTCCAGGAGTCAGGAGCCCAGGATGGCGCCGGCGATTTCGTCGGCGTCGCGGAGGGTCCGCTGGCCGCTGCGGTAGTTCGGCCCGCCGGGCTGGAAGGCCTCGGCGGCAATAGCGGTCCCCCACTGGACGGAGGAGAGCTGCAGTCCCAGCACGTACAGCCCTTCCGTGACGGAACCGTTGGCTGCCAGGGGCCGGTACGGGTGCGGCACAACATCCAGGCCGGTGGACTGCACGGGGGCGCCCTCCACTGTCATCATGAGGCGCGGACGCACCAGCCCGTCCGCCAGCAACTGCTCCAGGACGGGCGAATCATTGGCGGAGATCCTGTTGCCGGGCGCCAGTGCCTCCACCATGGTCTTTGCCGTCACCGGGCCATCATGGACCCAGGGCGAGAAGGCAGTGAAGGTGCGGTTCCGGCGGTCCACCGCGAACTTGGGGTCGGGCCCCACGAAGCTCACCACGCCTGCCCTCGCCAGTGCGGCAAGCTGCTCGGCGCGCAGGGCGGGCGGCCCGCTGGCCAGGCCCTCCACGAACGATTCGAACCAGCCACGCAGTCCAGCAACCCATGATTCGTCGGTGATGCCGCCGTCGGCCACTGCTGTCTTCAGGACGGCACGCCCGTGGTGGAGGGCGCCGATGGCCATCTTCACGGGATCGTCCTCGCCGAGCGCGGACCGGCGGGCGTCGTCCAGCAGGTAGTCCACGACGGCGGCGTCGAGTTCGGCGCGCGAGGCAAACGAGCGTCCGGCCAGGGGGGCGGCGAGCGCCGGCAGGTCCAGGCGGTGCCGGGGGCCCACGTGGACGGCGAGCACGCTTTCCACGCTGTCCTCCCAGTTCGCGGCGCTGTGGGCGTGCGGATGGAGGGCCTCGTCCAGTGCGGCGAGGAAAGCGGCGGAGTCAGGTACGGCGTTGGGCTGCGAGCGCACCAGGGTGGAGTAGTACGCCCAGAGCGCATCCCGGTGCAGGAGCGGCCAGAGGTCATGGTCGAAGGCCGGGCGGATCCCAGCGGTGCGGAAGCGTTCCAGCGCCGCCTCCGTGAAGTACCGCAGCGTGACCGACTCCGGGTAGTAGCCGTTCAGGGCCGCTTTGGCACGATAGGGAGTTCCGCGCCGGGAGGCGGCAATGATGTGCGGTTCCTGGCCCGAGGGCTCGTAGCGGAGCCCCGTGCCGTTGCTGAGGAATTTTCCGCCCCGGCCCTCGGTCAGCTGGACCATGGTGTCGAAGAAGTTCAGGCCCATACCCCTGACCAGCACCGGTTCGCCGGCAGGAATCCGGGACCAGTCCACGTCCGCAGGAACCGCCGGCGACAGGTACTGCAGTCCCAATTGCTCCGCCGCAGCCTGCAGCTCCCGCTGTTCGGGGTTGAGCCGGGACGGGATGTGGCCCAGCGCCAGCACCACCGAACCGGTGCGCAGCGTCGATCCGGTGGCCAGGCCGACGTCGAACGTTCCGTCCCCCGAGGGGCGCACCGATAACGCGGTCGTTTCGTGGAAGTCGATGCTGACGCCGTCGGGCAGGTTGCCGGTCAGCTCCTCCACAATGCCGCGGAGGTAACGGCCGTAGAGGGCACGGCTGGGGAAATCGCTGGCCTCCAGGACGGCCAGTTCTGCGAGCTCTTCCTCGCTGAGCGAGGGAGAGGGGTTGCGCCGCTGCCGGGCCCGCCACTGTTCGAAGGTGGTGCCGGCGAGGGGCGGCGCCAGGTCAGGGTCCTCGGGGATCAGGGTGGGATAGAACGACTGTGTGTTCATCAGGAACAGCCGGGACTGCTGCGGCTGCCACACGTGCCCCGGGCCCGCGGGATAGGGATCGACCACATCGATGTGGAGGCGCACCGGGCCGGAACCGGCCTGCGCCGCGCAGCGGGCCAGCAGGCGTTCCAGGACGCTGGTGCCCCGCGGACCGGCCCCGATGATGGCGGTCCGGATGCTTTGCGATATTTCCACGGCATCCAGCGTACGGGCTGGAAAGAAAGTATGCGCCCGGCGCTTGACTTGCCAGCCGTCTGCCGATGTTGTTTGGATGGGGCGCATGACCACCACTGCAGCTGATCCAGCGCCCGCCCCCGGTTTCGGCAACTCCTCCGGCACCGATCCGCAGGGCATTGCGCCCGAGCCCACGGACGAGAACGTCTGGCTTGAGGACATCTACGGCGAGGAACAGCTTGCCTGGGTAAAGGAGCAGAACTCCCGCACGGAGGACCTGCTGGAAGACGCCGACTATGTGCAGCTGGAGGGCAGCATCCTGGAGGTGCTTGACTCCACGGACCGGATCGCCATGGTGGGAAAGCGCGGCGACTGGTACTACAACTTCTGGAAGGACCAGCAGAACCCCAAGGGGCTCTGGCGCCGCACCGCATGGGAGAGCTACTGCACCGATGCCCCGGAATGGGACGTCCTGCTGGACGTCGACGCTCTGTCCGCTGCTGAAGGCGAAGAATGGGTCTTCCATGGCGCCACCTTCCTCCGTCCGGCGGACGGTGAACCGTACCGGCATGCGCTGCTGGCTTTGTCCCCGGACGGCGGCGACGCCAACCGGTACCGGGAGTTCGACGTCGAAACGCGGACCTTCGTGGACCCGGCACAGGGCGGCTTTGACCTGCCGACGGCGAAGGGCAACGTTTCATGGCTGGATGCGGACACGCTGCTGGTCGCCTCCACTGCTGATGGACTTCCGCGGACAGCCTCCTCCTACGCCCGTACCGCCGTCACCCTCAAGCGCGGTGGCTCCCTGCCGGATGCTCCCCGCCTCTTCGAGGTGCCCGAGAACCACATGATGGCCGTGGTGGCGCACGACTCGACGCCTGGCTTCGAACGGACCTTCGCGGTTGACTACATCGATTTCTACAACCGCTCCAACGCGGTGCTGCGGGATGGCTCCTGGGTGGTGATCGATGTTCCGACCGACGTCAACGTCAGCGCCCACCGCGAGTGGCTGCTGTTCCGGCCCCAGCAGGACTGGGTGCTCGACGGCGTCACGTATCCGGCCGGTTCGCTCCTCGCTGCGCCGTTTGAGGACTACCTGGCGGGCTCACGCGACGTTTCCGTGCTGTTCACCCCAGATGCCAACACATCCCTGCAGTCCTGGAGCTGGACCCGGAATTTCCTGCTGCTGAACCTCCTGAAGGACGTCTCCTCCGAGATCCGGGTGCTTGATCCTTCCCGCCCCGGCGCATCAGCGGAGGCGGCCTGGGAGTCTTCGCTGCTTGATGCCTGCCCGCCGCTGCACGACGTCAACGCCTACGCCGTGGACGACGAAGACGAGGCCGACGGCGGTGCGGGCAACGACTTCTGGCTCGTCGCCACGGGCTTCACTACCCCCAGTACGCTGATGCGTGGCACCCTGGAGTGCGCCGCTGACGGGACCAGTGGAGTGGTGAGCCGGCACGCCGTGGTGAAGACGTCGCCGTCGTTCTTTGCCGACGAGAACTATGAAGTGCAGCAGCACTTCGCCGTGTCCGACGACGGCACCCGGGTTCCCTACTTCCAGGTGGCATCGCGGGAGCTGGCACTGGACGGGCAGAACCCGACGCAGCTGTCCGGCTACGGCGGTTTCGAGGTCTCCCGCACTCCGGCCTACAGCGGCACGGTGGGCAGGGCCTGGCTGGAACGCCGGACGTCCCTGTCCGCCGGCACCAACGGGGATGCGCCGCACTCCCGGGGCGGTGTGTATGTGGTGGCGAACATCCGCGGCGGCGGCGAATACGGGCCCTCCTGGCATCGGGCGGCCCTGCAGGAAAACCGGCACAAGGCGTACCAGGACTTCGCAGCGGTAGCCCGGCACCTCATCTCGCGCGGCGTCACCTCACCGGAACGGCTGGGCTGCGTGGGCGGATCCAACGGTGGCCTGCTGGTGGGAAACATGCTGACCCAATACCCGGAGCTCTTTGGGGCAGTCTCCTGCGGCGTGCCGCTGCTGGACATGCGCCGCTACACCAGGCTCTCCGCCGGCCACTCCTGGATCGCCGAGTACGGCGACCCGGACGTGCCGGAGCAGTGGGAGTACATCCGCACCTTCTCTCCGTATCACCTGCTCAAGGACGGGGTGGAGTACCCGGAGACGTTTATCTGGACGGCTACCTCGGACGACAGGGTAGGCCCGGTGCAGGCGCGGAAGATGGCTGCCAGGATGCTGGCCATGGGCATCCCCAACGTCTGGTTCCACGAAGCCCTCGAAGGCGGTCACGCCGGAGCGTCGGACAACCGGCAGGCAGCCGCCCTGCAGGCCCGAAGCCAGCATTTCCTGTGGAAGGCGCTGGCCGGCGGGGCCTCGTAGCCTTGGCACTGCTGGTGCGGCGGGCTGCGGCCGGGGACGTGGAGCAGCTGGCGGAGGTCCACGTCCGCTGCTGGCAGGAGACCTACCGCGGAATGCTGTCTGAGGAATTCCTTGCCTCGGTGGATCCTGCAGACCGGCTGCGGCTCTGGCACCATCTGCTGGGAGCCGACCGGCCGGCTGATGCTTGGGTGGCAACCGATGCCGGCGCCTTGGTGGGTTTTTCGGGCGTCCGCCGGGAGCCGGGAGCTTCTTCGCACGGGTTCGCGCCGCCGTCGTCCGGGGACCTGGAACTCTGGGGGCTGTACCTGCTGGCGTCGCACCAGGGGCTGGGCCTGGGACGGCGGCTCCTCGAGGCAGCGCTGGACGGCGAGGCGGCGAGCCTGTGGGTGGCGGCGGACAATGCGCAGGCCATCGGTTTTTACGGGCACTTCGGTTTTGCCCCCGATGGGGCCGCCGACGTGATTCCGGAGTGGGAAAACCTGCGTGAAATCCGGATGGTACGGCCCGGGCAGCCTGTATTTCGCCGGTGAAATTGTCCTTGGCATGCTGCTCGGGAGTTCCTGGCGGCCCGTTTTGCGCTGGATGGCCGGATCTGCGTATCCTTGGTGGGCTAGGAATAGCAATTGGAGACGTGCCAGAGCGGCCGAATGGGCTTCACTGCTAATGAAGTGTGGGGCACAACTCCACCGGGGGTTCAAATCCCCCCGTCTCCGCGTTTGGCCCCGGTCCTGGACCGGGGCCTTTTGCGTTTCCCCTTGACCGCAAGGCTGGCCGTTGTCTTCCTCCCGTCCGGGGTACGGACACCAGAAGTTCCGCAGGCCGGGGCGGTGGGAGGATGGGCAGATGGCAGCAAGCAACACCGTGGACAGCGCGCCCGGCACCACCCAGGCATGGAGTCCCCGCCTGGCACTGCTGGTGGCCGCCACGTTCTTTATGGAGTTCCTCGACGGCACAGTCCTCACGACGGCCATCCCGAACATTGCCGCCGACTTCCACGTGCCGGCCGCGGACGTGAACATCACCATGACGGCCTACCTGCTGACGGTTGCCATGGGCATTCCGTTCAGCGGCTGGCTGGCGGAACGGCTCGGCGCGCGCCGGGTTTTCTGCCTGGCCATCGCCATTTTCACCCTTGCTTCGCTGGCGTGTTCACTGAGCCAGGACCTCACCCTGCTGACCCTCAGCCGGGTCGTGCAGGGGTTCGGCGGCGCCATGATGGTTCCGGTGGGTACCCTCCTTGTCCTGCGCGGCACGCCCAAAGCAGACCTGCTCCGCGCTACGGCATTCCTGGTGTGGCCCGGGCTGCTGGCACCTGTTCTTGCCCCTCTGGTGGGTGGGGCCTTGACCACGTATCTGTCCTGGCACTGGATCTTCCTGATCAACCTCCCGCTGGGTGTTGCTGCTTTCATCGCCGCCTTGCGGCTGGTCCCGTCAGTGGCAGGTGACCGGGACCGGCGGCTGGACTGGCTCGGGCTGCTCCTCACCACGCTGGGCGTGGGCGCCGTGGTAGTGGGACTCGAACTGGTGAGCACCCACCCTGAAGCCGCCTGGGCGGCCTTGAGTGCCGGATTGGGCCTGGTATTCCTTACCTGCGCAGTCCTGTGGATGCGCCGGGCCCCTCATCCGCTCTTTGATCTCGGGGTGTTCCGCACCCGTACGTTCCGGGCCATGGCCACCGGCGGTTTTGCCTACCGCTTGACCATCAGCTCAGTTCCCTTCCTCCTGCCGCTGATGTTCCAGGCAGGTTTCGGCTGGTCCCCGCTGCATGCCGGGGCCATGGTGGCGGCCGTCTTTATCGGCAACATCGGCATCAAGCCGGCCACAACACCGCTGATCCGGCGCTTCGGTTTCCGGGCCATGCTGGTGTTCGCATCTCTCGCTTCAGCGGCCACCTTCGCCCTCTGCGCCCTGCTGACCCCGGACACGCCGCAGCCCCTGACGTTCGCCCTGCTGGTCTGCAGCGGCGCCTTCCGCTCCATCGGCTTCTCCGCCTATGCCTCCGTGCAGTACGCGGATATCGCGCCCGCGCAGCTGACGTCCGCGAACTCGGTGTCCGCCACCCTGGTGCAGCTCGCCACCGGTTCAGGCATTGCAGTGGGCGCCCTGCTGATCCGTGTGTTCGACGGGCTCAGCACCTTCCCTGACGACTCCGCCGGGCCCTTCCGCGGGGCATTCCTCGCCATGACGGTGCTGATGCTCGCAAGCACCGCAGACAGCCTCTTCCTGCCGCGCCACGCCGGGGCGGAAGTCAGCCAGCGCAAGGCGCAGCGGGTCTGAACCGGCAGTTAACAACAGGCGGGTAATAACAGCCGGCCCTTACCCGGCCCCGGCACATCAGCCCTTGGGTCAGCCCGCCTGGGCCAGCACGAGCGGAAGGACAGCTCCCGCACCCGCCTGCCGAAGGGCGCGCCCGGCGACCGTCAAGGTCCACCGGCTGTCCGCCAGGTCATCAACCAGCATCACGGCCTGGCCGTTGAGGCCGCCCAGCGCAGCCTCAAGCTCGGGCCCCGGCACTAAACGGTCCCAGACGCCCGCCAGTCTGTAGGCGCTGTTGCCGCCGCGGCCCCCGGTGGGACCGCCGTGTGCCAACTCCAGCGCCCCGAGGTAGGGGATCCGCCCGATCTCTGAAATTCCCCGGGCCAGGGATTCCACGAGTTGCGGCTTGCTCCGGGAGGGAATACTGACGATGGCAGCCGGCCTGCCAACGCCACTCCATCCCGGCGTGCGACCGTCCCCGGCGCCCCACTCTTTCAGGACCTGCACACAGGCCTGAAGCATGCCCGGATCCACCGGCCGGTCCTCAGCTCCCGCGGCAAAGAGCTCCCGCAGTGCGCCGCCCCAGCCGAGGTCGGTCAGCCTTGCCAGGACACGGCCTTCCGCGAGCCCCTCCCCCGGCTTGAGCTTTCCCTTGACCGGAACGCCCAGCCGGTCCATACCGCTGGGCCACTGCAAGCGGGCCTCCAGGACGCCGCCTGCGCGGCTGAGCGTCTGGCTGGCTGCCTCCGTAGCAGCCTCCGCGATCTCTGCCGGAAACCACCGGCCGGCGCAGTTGTCGCACCGGCCACAAGGGGCAGCGGTTTCGTCATCGAGGACGGAGGTGATGTATTCCATCCGGCACCCTGCGGTGTCCTGATAGATGACCATGGAGTCCTGCTCGTCCACACGCGCCTCGGCGATCCGCCGGTACCGCTCGGCGTCATAGACCCAGGGCTGCCCGGTGGCCCGCCACCCGCCGCCCACCCGTTCCACGGCGCCGTCAACGGACAGGACCTTGAGCAGCAGTTCCAGCGGAGTACGCCGGAGGTCCACGCGTGCCTCCAGGGCAACCGTGGAGAGCGCCGTTCCGGCGTCACCCAAGGCGGTGAGGACTGCCGCGGCCTTTTCTTCGGACGGCATGGAAGCAGTGGCAAAGTACTGCCAGATGTCCCGGTCCTCCGCGCCCGGCAGCAGCAGGACATCGGCGTTGGCGGCACCTCGACCCGCGCGGCCCACCTGCTGGTAGTACGCCACCGGGGACGACGGCGCCCCGAGGTGGACCACAAAACCCAGGTCCGGCTTGTCGAAGCCCATCCCCAGGGCCGAGGTGGCCACCAGGGCTTTGACCTGGTTGTCCTTCAGCAGCTGCTCGGCACGCTCCCTGTCCGCCGGGTCCGTCCGGCCGGTATAGGCCAGCACGTGGTGGCCGGCTTCGGCGAGGAGCCGCGCAGTGTCCTCGGCCGCGGACACGGTAAGGGTATAGATAATGCCGCTGCCGGGAAGATCAGCCAGGTGGGTCAGCAGCCAGCCCAGGCGTTGCTTCGAGTCCGGCAAGGACAGGACACCCATCCGCAGGGAGTCACGTCCCAGGGAACCGCGGATGGTGAGCACCCCGTCCCCCAGCTGCTCCTCGATGTCATGGACCACCCGTGAGTTGGCCGTGGCCGTGGTGGCGAGCACCGGAACAGAATCCGGTAGTTGGGTGATCAGGTCCGCGATGCGGCGGTAGTCGGGGCGGAAGTCGTGGCCCCAGTCGGAAATGCAGTGCGCTTCGTCGATCACCAGCAGGCCCGTGCGCCGGATCAGCTCCGGCAGCTGGGTTTCGCGGAAAGAGGGGTTGGTGAGCCGTTCCGGGGAGACCAGCAGGACGTCCACCTGGTCTGCGGCGAGCTGTTCACGAACACTGTCCCACTCCAGCTGGTTGGCGGAGTTGATGGCAACGGCACGCACCCCGGCGCGGGCGGCCGCGGCCACCTGGTCCCGCATCAGTGCCAGGAGCGGCGAGACAATCAGCGTAGGCCCGGCTCCGCGGCGGCGCAGCAGCAGGGACGCCACAAAATAGACGGCCGATTTGCCCCAGCCGGTGCGTTGGACCACCAAAGCCCGCCGGCCGCCGTCCACCAGCGCCTCGATGGCCTCGAACTGTCCCTCATGGAAGGCAGCTTCCGGATGCCCCACGAGCTCGCGGAGGACAGCCAGAGCTTCGCCGGAGGTTGAGGAAGCAGAAACGGAGACGCCGGACGGTGCATCGCCGGGCAAGCCGTCAAAATCCGGGGCAGGCTCTGAAGTTGCTGTTGCGTACTGGTTATCGACCATTGATTCAGTATCCCAGCCGCCCCTGACACCCGGCACCGGGCAGGGGCGCTATGTGGAAATACGGGGCTGCGGCACCTCTGGAGCCAGCGTCACATACAGCGGCTCGACCGGCCCTCCACAGGGACCTCCGCCGTCCACGTAAGATAAAGCCCGTGACTAGCGAACAGACAGCGACTTTTGACCTCTCGGCATCCTTCAAGGCGTACGACGTCCGCGGCATCGTGGGCGAGTCGATCACGGCCGAAATCGTCGAAGCCGTGGGGGCCGCGTTTGTGGACATCCTGCAGCTCCAGGGACAGACCATCCTGGTGGGCGGCGACATGCGCCCTTCGTCCCCCGAGTTCAGCAAGGCGTTCGCCAATGGTGCAGCAGCCCGCGGCGCCGACGTCGAACTCCTGGACCTGATCTCCACCGATGAGCTCTACTTCGCCTGCGGTTTCTACAACCGTGCCGGTGCCACCTTCACAGCCAGCCACAACCCCGCCGGCTACAACGGCATCAAGATGTCCAAAGCCGGGGCCGTGCCCATCTCCTCCGAAACCGGCCTCAAGGACATCCAGGCGCTCGCCGAGCAGTACCTCAACACCGGCTCCATCCCCGCCGTTGAACAGCGCGGCCAGATCAGCGTCCGCGACGTCCTCAAGGACTATGCCGAGTACCTGCGCAAGCTGGTGGACCTGTCCGGCTCACGCCCCCTGAAAGTAGTGGTGGACGCAGGCAACGGCATGGCCGGCCTGACCACCCCGGCAGTCCTGGGCGACGCCCTGCTCCCCAAGCTGCCCCTGGACATCGTTCCCCTGTACTTCGAGCTTGATGGCTCCTTCCCCAACCACCCCGCCAATCCGCTGGAGCCGGAGAACCTCCGCGACCTGCAGGCAGCAGTGGTGCGTCACGGCGCAGATATCGGCCTGGCCTTCGACGGCGACGCCGACCGCTGCTTCGTCATCGACGAGAAGGGCGAGCCCGTCTCGCCGTCGGCCATTACGGGAATGGTGGCCCGGCGCGAAATTGCCCGCGCCAAGGCCCTGGGCGAAACAACCCCCACCATCATCCACAACCTCCTCACCTCCCGCGCTGTGGCGGAACTGGTGGAGCACGACGGCGGCCGGCCAGTCCGCACGCGCGTCGGCCATTCCTTCATCAAGGCAGTCATGGCAGAGGAAGGGGCGGTGTTCGGCGGAGAGCACTCAGCCCACTTCTACTTCCGAGACTTCTGGAACGCGGACACGGGCATGCTGGCCGCGATGCACGTCCTGGCAGCCCTCGGCGAGCAGGACGGGCCGTTGTCTGAGCTGGGCCGCGAGTACGAACCGTACGTCTCATCCGGTGAAATCAACTCCGAAGTCGAAGACAAGGCGGCAGCCGTGGAGCGGGTACGGCTCGCATTCGACGGCGAAGACCTCACCATCGACACAATGGACGGCAGCACGTTCACGGCCAACGACGGCAGCTACTGGTTCAACCTGCGCCCGTCCAATACCGAACCGTTCCTCCGGCTCAACGTGGAGGCCACGGATCGCTCCACCATGGAGCGGATCCGCGACCACGTCCTCTCGATCGTCCGGGCCTAGCCTCCGCATGGCTGAGGATCACGGACTGGACGCCGCGCCAGGAACCGGAGGGCAGGCGTCCTGGCGCGACTCCGTCCCGGAAAGCACTGCTACGGACCTTGAGAACCTCTTGGGTACGGGTATCAGTGCCGCGCAGGAGCAGCTCCAGCGCAACGGGGGCTTCCTGCCCTTCGCCCTGACGGTGCAGACCGACGGCGAAGTCCGCATGGTTGCCGTCTCGCCGGCGGACGCTGAAGAGGGTTCCGACGGCGACTTCGACGCCGACGGCATGATCAGCGACCTTACCGCGCTGCTGCGGCAGAACCGGGAAGACTTCCGGGCTGCTGCGGTGGTCTGCGACATCCTCCTGGTGGAGGAAGAGTCAGACGCCATCCATGTTGCCACCGAGCACCGCGACGGCCAGGTCTTCGCGGCCGTGCTGCCGTACTCCCCCGATGCCAGGAACCGGACGTGGGAGTTCGGCGAACTTGCGGCTGACGCCAGCGAGCCCACCATCTGGGTGGACTAGACCGGGACGCAGCCCATGAAAATCAACGCTTTTGCCGACGTGAGCCTCCGGGCCCTCATGGTGCTGGCCGCCGCTCCCGGCGGCACCCTGCTCACCACACAAAACGTTGCCGACAGTGTGGGGACGCCCTATAACCACGTCAGCAAGGCGATGGCAAAGCTTCGGAACCTCGGGCTGATCGAGGTGGAGCGGGGCCGGACCGGCGGTTCCCGGCTGAGCCATGCCGGACGGATTGCAACGGTGGGACAAATACTCCGGCAACTCGACACCCGGACGGATGCGGCCGAGTGCGTGGCCCCGGGCGGCGATTGCCCGCTGATCAATGAGTGCAAGCTCCGCTCCGCCCTGTCGCGCGCCCGCGAAGCCTTCTACCGCGAGCTCGACAACGTGGTGATCGCGGACCTTCCCGTATCCCGGCAAATGGACCCCGTCTTCGAAATGATCGGCCTCCGGCCCGGGCTGTAAGCCGCGGGTCCACAGGCTGCCGCGGCCTGGAATCTCCCATATTTCGCGACCCACCCGAGTAATTTGATTGCAACTTCTACAGGGTGTAGAACTTGGGATATGAATACACGCATTTTGAATGCTGGTATTCGCTAAGGCCGGACGAAGGCCCCGGCCGCTACCTCAGGAGTTCCTATGCTCTCGGACAAATCCCGCCCTGTCATCGAGGCCACGCTGCCGCTCGTTGATTCCCGGATCGGCGCCATCACGCCCAAGTTCTACCAGCGGCTCTTCGCCGCGCACCCCGAACTCCTGGATGGGGTTTTCAGCCGCTCCAACCAGCGCTCGGGCAACCAGCAGCAGGCGCTGGCGGGCAGCATCGCGGCCTTCGCCACGCACCTAGTCAACAACCCGGGAACCCTCCCCGAGACGGTCCTGTCCCGCATCGCCCACAGGCACGCTTCACTGGGCATTACGGAGCCGCAGTACCAGGTGGTCTACGAGCACCTGTTCGCGGCCATCGCCGACGACCTGGCGGAGGTCATCACGCCCGAGATCGCAGCAGCCTGGACGGAGGTGTACTGGCTGATGGCAGACGCATTGATCAAGCTTGAGAAGGCGCTGTATGCAGGCCAGGCCAACGACAAGATGTGGATGCCCTGGCGGGTGGCCGCGAAAACTCCCGCTGGCGCCGGATCCATGACATTCACTCTTGAACCGGCAGACGAAACCCCGGTGACGCCGGCCCTTCCGGGCCAGTACATCAGCGTCAAGGTGGTCCTGCCGGAAGGCCTCCGCCAGGTGCGCCAGTACTCCTTGTCCGGAGAGGCCGGCACCAGCCGCAGCTTCACTACGAAACTGGACGACGGCGGCGAAGTCTCTCCAGTACTGCACAACAACGTACAGGTGGGCGACATCCTGGAGATTTCCAACCCCTACGGTGAAATCACCCTCAAGGACGGTGAGGGTCCGGTGGTGCTTGCTTCCGCCGGTATCGGCTGCACCCCCACCGCCTCGATCCTGCGCTCACTGGCAGAGGCCGGTTCCGACCGGCAGGTACTGGTGCTCCATGCGGAAAGCTCGCTGGAGAACTGGGCGCTGCGCAGCCAGATGACGGACGACGTCGAGCGCCTGGACGGAGCCGAGTTGCAGCTGTGGCTGGAACAGCCTGAGGCGGGCGCCCGGGAAGGCTTCATGTCGCTGCGCGAGGTTGACCTGCCGGCCAACGCATCCCTGTATCTGTGCGGCCCGCTGCCCTTTATGAAGAACATCCGCAACGAGGCCATCAACGCCGGCATTCCCGCAACCCAGATCCACTACGAGGTGTTCGGCCCGGACATCTGGCTGGCCGGCTGAATCCCCGCCTCCCTAGCTGGGCCCACGCACCGAGGGGCCCCAATCGAGCTTGCGAGATTGGGGAGGTAGCGGGGACGACGGCGGCCCCGCACCTTTGCTGGAAAGGTGCGGGGCCGCCGTCGATCTTAAGACGCCGTTGTACTTAAGAGGTTCAGCCCAGACGGGACTTCAGGCTCGTAAGCTCCGACTGGAGGGCATCCGGCAGGGAGCTGCCGAAGTTCGCGAACCATTCCTCGATGGAGGCGAGTTCGGCAGCCCATTCGGTGGGGTCCACCTTGACGGCTTCCTCCACCTGGGCGGGGGTCATGTCCAGGCCTTCGAGGTCGATGGAGTCACCGGTGGGGACGAAGCCGATGGGCGTCTCTACGGCGTCAGCCTTGCCCTCGAGGCGCTCGATGGCCCACTTCAGGACGCGGGCGTTGTCGCCGAATCCGGGCCAGGCAAAGCCGCCCTCGGAGTTCCGGCGGAACCAGTTGACCAGGAAGATCTTGGGCAGCCGCTCGGGGTTGGCCTTGGCGGACAGGTTGACCCAGTGGTTCAGGTAGTCGCCTGCGTCGTAGCCGATGAAGGGCAGCATGGCCATCGGGTCGCGGCGGACCACACCCACGGCACCGGCTGCGGCGGCAGTGGTTTCCGAGGACAGGGTGGCGCCCATGAAGATGCCGTTGGACCAGCTGCGGGCCTCGGTGACCAGCGGGATGGTGGTCTTGCGGCGGCCGCCGAACAGGATCGCGGACAACTCAACCCCGTTGGGGCTGTGGTATTCCTCGGCCAGCATGTCGATCTGGTCGATCGGGGTGCAGAAACGGGAGTTCGGGTGCGCGGCGGGCTTGTCCGAATCCGACGTCCAGGAGTTGCCCTGCCAGTCGGTCAGGTGCGCGGGCACTTCTTCCGTCATGCCCTCCCACCAGACACCGCCGTCGTCGGTCAGTGCCACGTTGGTGAAGATGCTGTTGCCCTTGGCGATGGCACGCATGGCGTTGGGGTTGGTGCCCCAGCCGGTTCCGGGAGCGACGCCGAAGAGGCCGGCTTCGGGGTTGACGGCACGGAGCTCGCCCTCCTTGCCGAACCGCATCCAGGTGATGTCGTCACCCAGGGTTTCGACTTTCCAGCCCTTGATGGTGGGGTCGAGCAGGGCAAGGTTGGTCTTGCCGCAGGCGGACGGGAAGGCAGCGGAAACGTAGTACGTCTTCTGTTCCGGCGAGGTGAGCTTGAGGATGAGCATGTGCTCGGCCAGCCAGCCCTCGTCGCGTGCCATGACGGAAGCGATGCGCAGGGCGTAGCACTTCTTGCCCAGGAGGGCGTTGCCGCCGTAGCCCGAGCCGAAGGACCAGATGGACCGCTCTTCGGGGAAGTGGACAATCCACTTGTCCGGGTTGCAGGGCCACGGGACGTCGGCCTGGCCGGCTTCCAGCGGCGCACCCAGGGAGTGCAGGGCGGGAACGAAGAATGCGTTCGTTTCGGTGATGCGGTTCAGGACGTCGGTGCCGATGCGCGCCATGATCCGCATCGAGGCGACAACGTAGGCGCTGTCCGTGATCTCGACGCCGAACTTGGGGTCTTCCGCGTCAAGGTGGCCCATCACGAAGGGAATGACATACATGGTCCGGCCGCGCATGGAACCGGCGAACAGGCCGCGGAGCTTTTCCTTCATCTGTGCCGGCGGCATCCAGTTGTTGGTGAAGCCGGCGTCGTGCTCCTTCTCGGAGCAGATGAAGGTCTGTTCCTCCACACGCGCCACGTCCGCGGGATCGGAGAAGGCGGCAAAGGAGTTGGGGAAGAGGTCCTGGTTGAGCCGGGTCAGCGTTCCGGCGGCCACCAGTTCATCGGTGAGCCGGGTGTTCTCCTCTTCGGAGCCGTCCACCCAGTAGATACGGTCCGGCTGCGTAAGCTCAGCAACCTCCTCGACCCATGCCAGCAGACCGGCATGTGTAGTGGGTGCGTTATCAAGCAGCGGCTTCTGCGCCAGATCGCCCATTGCGGTTCCCTTCCTCGGGTTCATCGGTGTGTGCTAAATGCTATGGTCCGGACCACTGGACTTTTTTGGACGTATGCTGACGTTTTGGGGCTCTTGAAAAGCACTTCCGCGCGAAATCAAGGAATTTGAGGCGGATTTGGAGTAATTAAGTGACGAAGGTCACCTATACCGGTCTAGTCGCGGAGATTACACGCGCTCCGATTTGGCATCGCGGCCAACCCTCGCGTAAAGTAATTCGAGGTTCAGGGAGAGCGGTTCTTCTCCAGGAACACGAGATGCGCCCATAGCTCAGCTGGATAGAGCGTCTGTCTACGGAACAGAAGGTCAGGGGTTCGAATCCCTTTGGGCGCACAGATAAAAGGTCCGCACCGGTTCGCCGGTGCGGACCTTTTGCTTTGCGCCGGAACTCTCCCCCTCTGCCTGCACGCGGCCTCGAACGCTGCCCCCAGCGGCCTGCATTGTCGGATCCCCGGCGTAGGCTTTCCCCATGATGCCCGAGGCAGTACTGCGTGAGTTCGATGTTGTGGTGATCGGCGCCGGCGCCGTGGGGGAAAACGTGGCGGACCGGGTGGTCCAGGGTGGCCTCACAGCGGTGGTAGTGGAGGCGGAACTGGTGGGCGGCGAGTGCTCCTACTGGGCCTGCATGCCGTCAAAGGCCTTGCTCCGTCCCGGCACAGCGCTCCATGGGGCCCAGACGTTACCGGGGGCCAAGGAAGCCGTCACCCGCACCCTCGATGCTGCAGCCGTCCTCAAATACCGGGACTACATGACGTCCAACTGGCAGGATGACGGCCAGGTGAAGTGGTTGGACGATACGGGCATTGAGCTCATCCGCGGCCACGCCTGGCTCACGGCGCCCAAATCAGTAGAGGTGGCCGGGCTGGACGGCAACTCCTACCAACTCCAGGCACGTCATGCGGTGGTGCTGGCCACCGGCTCCGCACCCAATACTCCCCCCATCAAGGGACTTCAGGACGTGCAGGTGTGGGGAACCCGGGAAGCCACCTCCGCCAAGGAGGTTCCGGACCGTCTCATAGTGCTCGGCGGCGGCGTCGCCGGCACCGAACTGGCACAGGCCTTTGCCCGGCTCGGTTCCACCGTGACGCTGGTGGCGCGCAGTGGGCTGCTGAAGAACTTCCCGGCGGAGGCTGCGAGCCTTGTAGCAGCAGGGCTGCGTGCGGACGGCGTGGAGATCCGGCTCAACACTTCCACAGACAGCATCAGCGAGAACGACGACGGCACCGTCAGGCTGCAATTCGCCGACGGTTCCAGCGTGGCGGCAGACCAGGTCCTGGTGGCCACCGGCCGCCATCCGGCCCTGGAAGGTCTCGGACTGGAAAGTGTGGGCTTTGAGCCTGACGAAGCCGGCCACCTGAAGCTCACCACTGATAACTCCGGACTGGTCAACGGGGCTCCCGGAGCCGAACCGTGGCTCTATGCCGTGGGGGATGCCGCCGGCAAGAACCTGTACACCCACCAGGGCAAGTACGAGGCCAGGGCCACCGGAGACGCCATCGCCGCGCGCGCCAAGGGGGAATTGTCCGGCGCCGCCACGGCCTGGAGCCGCTTCGCCCAGACCGCCAACGAGCACGCCGTACCCGGCGTTGTCTTCACCGACCCCGAACTCGCCGCCGTGGGCCGCACCCTGGAAGCTGCGCGGAAGGACGGCTACAACGCTTCCTCGGTGGAACTTCCCATCCAGGTGGCCGGATCCTCACTGCATTCCGAAAACTATGAGGGCTGGGCCCAGCTGGTCATTGACGAGGACCGGAAGGTCCTGCTCGGAGCCACCTTCGCCGGGCCGGATGTAGCGGAGCTCCTGCACGCGGCAACCATCGCGGTGGTGGGCGGGGTGCCGCTGGACCGGCTGTGGCATGCCGTTCCTTCCTACCCCACCGTCAGCGAGGTCTGGCTGCGCCTGCTGGAAAAGTACGGGCTTTGAGTTATTTGAACTGACCGGTCAGTTTAGATACACTGGATGGAGCAACCGTCTGTGAAAGGCTTTCCTTGCTCTCAGCTCAACAGCTCCATGTCCGCGGCCGCCGCGACCCCCTGCTTCCGGATACATCGCTCCACGTCCAAAGGGGCGAACTGGTCCTCGTATCCGGCGAACGGCAGGACCAGCGCACCGCCCTGGCACTGGTACTCAGCGGACGGATGAAACCCACCGGCGGCAGCATCAGCTGGGACGGAAACGGCGGAACCAGGCGTGTGCGGATGGCCAGCGCTCTTGTCGATGCCCCCGGCGTCAATGAGCCCGAGCGCCACCTCAGCGTCCGTGACCTGGTGACCGAGGACCTGGCACTGATTCCCCGCCGCTACCGGGGCGCCCTGCTCAGCAACCCGTGGCTCAAAGTGAACAGCTTCGAGGACATCGCGGACCTGTGGATCGAGCAGCTGGACCCCTTGCGCAGGCTGGAACTCCTGACGGCCCTGGCGCTGGCCAACCCGCACACTGACCTGCTCGTGGTCGACTCCCCCGACCGGCACACTGCAGACACCGCTAATTGGCTCCCCCGCCTTGAGCAGATGGCGTCCGACGCCGGGAGGCCGCTGGCCGTCGTGGCCACCGTGGCCGCCCTGCCGCCGTCGTGGTCCGGCTCTTTCGCCAGCATCGGCAATGCGGAAACCCAAGCAGAAGCGCTGCGGGAGGAAACGGTGGCGCCCGGAGAACCCCACAACACAAGCCACGCAGTGCCGGAGGGCCACATGGTTGCCCGGGACATTGATTTCGAGATCGAGGATGCCAAGTGACTGTACTGCGGCTGGCCCGCTCAGAACTGAAGCGGATGACCGGCGGGCTGCTGCCCAAGCTGACCATCCTCGCCCTCACCATGGTTCCCCTGCTGTACGGCGCCGTATACCTCTACGCCAACTGGGATCCATACGGCAACCTGGACCAGATCGACGCGGCCCTGGTAGTGGAGGACGCCGGCGCCACCGCCAGCGACGGCACCGGACTCCAGGCCGGCACGAAGGTGGCCGACAGCCTCGTGGAGGGCAATGTTTTCCATTGGATCCCGGTGTCCAGCGGGCAGGAGGCCGATGCGGGAGTCAGCAGCGGCAAGTACGCCTTCGCGCTGAAGATTCCGGAGGACTTTTCCGCCCACCTCGTGTCCCCCGGCAGCTTTGATTCCGCCAGCCAGGCCATGCTGAACGTCACCACCAACGATGCCAACAACTACCTGCTGAGCACCATCGTGGACAAGCTGACCACCTCCGTGCACAGCACTGTTGCCGCAGACGTTGGCGAAGAGACCGCCAACCAGCTGCTCACCGGCTTTGGCACCATCCACACCCAGATGGTCAAAGCGGCAGACGGCGCAGGCCAGGTTGCCAACGGCGTAGCTGCCCTCCGGGACGGAACCGCCACCCTGCACGAGGGAACCACAAGCCTGGCCAGCGGGGCCGACGAGCTCTACGCGGGCCAGCTCAAGCTGCGCGACGGAGCCAACCAGCTGACCGACGGCGCAGGCCAGCTGAGCAGCGGGTTGTCCGTCCTCAAGGACAAGACGGCAACGTTGCCCAGCGACACGCAGACGCTGGCAGCCGGTGCCGCGCAGGTGGCCGCCGGAAACGCGCAGCTGAATACCAAGGTCCAGGACGTCGCAGCGCAGCTGGAGGCAGCCGACCAGGGCCTCCGGACCCGCGTGGTGGAGTCGAACAACAGACTCATTGCCTCCGGCGTACTCACCCAGGCCCAGGCGGACAGCATCCTGGCCGATTTCGACGCCGTGGCTGCCTCGAACCCGGTCACGGCCGCAAAGGCAAAGGTCCAAACGGACGCTGCCCAGATCCAGCAACTGGCGGACGGTTCCGAGGCCGTCAGCGTGGGCGCAGCGCAGCTTGCCGCAGCCACCCCGGCATTGAAGGAAGCCATAGGGCAGGCCTCAGGGGGCGCCGACCAGCTCCACACCGGGGCGGCAGCGCTGGCCACCGGCGAGCAGGCAGCCGTGGACGGCGCCGCCGCCTTGGACCAGGGGGCCCATAAGGTGGACGACGGCGTGGCACAGCTCGAACAGGGGGCGGGCACAGCCGCTGACGGCTCGAGGACCCTGGCGGACGAAATCGGCAAGGGTGCGGGGCAGGTTCCCAACCCTGACGATGAACAGAAGAGCAACCTGTCCCGGGTGATCGCGGATCCGGTGGCCGTCAGCAACGTGTCGCAGGCGAAGGCAGGATCCTACGGCGCCGGGCTGGCCCCCTTCTTCCTGACCCTTGCCCTGTGGATCGGCGTTTTTATGCTGGTCCAGGCCATGCGGCCGCTCACGCAGAGGGCGCTGGCCTCCAATGCCGGGTCGTGGAAGATCGCCCTGGGCGGCTGGCTGCCCTTCTTCGCGGTCTCCGTTGTGCAGGCCACCCTCCTCACCTTGGTGGTTAACCTCGCACTGGGCCTGCATGCCGCACACCCGGTCCTGATGTGGCTCTTTATGCTGGCGGCGGCCATGGCCTTCAGCGCGATCATCCAGGGAATCGTGGCGCTGCTTGGTTCCCCCGGAAAACTGGTGGTCCTGATCCTGCTGGTGCTGCAGCTGGTTTCCTCGGGCGGCACGTTCCCCTGGCAGACGACTCCGCAGCCACTGCACGTGGTGCATGAGATCCTGCCCATGGGCTACGTGGTGACGGGGATGCGGCACCTGATCTATGGTGCCGACCTGTCGATGATCCTCCCCACCGTCCTGGGGCTGCTGGGTTACACGGCATTGGGCCTGGCCATGTCCACGCTTGCAGTCCGAAAGGGCAAGCTCTGGACACTGAAGACGCTCCAACCGGAGATCGCGGTATGACTTCCATGCAGCCGGAGTCGGCGGCCCGGGAGGAAGCCGAACCGGGAGCTGCGAAAAAACTGCGTCCCGCCCGGACCACAGCCACCCGGCAGAAGCTCTTCGACGCCTCGATGGAACTGATCGGTGAGCGCGGGGCGGCGGGTGTGACCGTTGATGAAATTGCCGCAGCGGCAGGCGTTTCCAAGGGAACGGTCTACTACAACTTCGGCAGCAAATCGGACCTCATCGCCCAGCTCCTGCGGCACGGCGTCGATATCCTCAAAGGCCGCCTGCTGGGCGCGCCGGAAGAGGCGGATACAGCGGCTGGGGATCCCCTGCTGGCCATGGAAGCCATGATTGGCCAGGCCATGGATTTCATGGCGGAATACCCTTCCTTCGCCCGCCTGTGGGTCAGCGAAAACTGGCGGACGCCCAGCGAATGGCAGGGAACCTTCACCCTCCTGCGCGCTGAACTCCTGCAGGTCATCGGCGAGGCAGTGGAAAGGGTGGCCAGGGTCTACCCGGTGGATCCATCAGTCTCGCGCGGCAGCCTGGAGACAGCCATCTTTGGCGCCTGCTTTGTGGTGGGGCTGGACCGGCAGACGTACAACCCGGAACGGACCCGTGACCAAAGCGTTGCGGCAATCATGGCCATCATGCGCGGCTACGTGCTGAGGGAGACCCCGCCTCGGGGATGATGGTGCATATGCGTCATATGGGGAACAGCGGAAAGTTTGCGGTCATCTGTGGCCTCGTGGCTGCGGGGCTCCTGGTCCTGACAGGCATGACGCTGGCCGAGCCTGTTTTCCTGGCATTCCTTGGAATGCTGGCCCTGGCCTACCTTGCCTGCATCATGGAGGTCCTCCGGCGGCGGCGGTACGTGATGCTGGCGATCGCCGGCCTGTCCACGAGCCTGGCCCTGGCAGGTTCGCTAGCTTTCCTGAGCACGTGGGAGCTGGCGTTCACCGATGAATCTTCGATTTTTGGTACCCCGCTTCCCACGGACGACCCCGACAACTACTTCTTCCTGGCCGCCCTCTCGCTGTTGACGGCCCTTGCCGCACTGTTCCTCGGGGCGGCGTGGCCGGGACACCAGCGTCCGCCCGAGCGGGCTGCTTCCGCACGGGCCTCCTCCCGGCCCGCAAACGGTGCGCGCGGACAGGCGCCTGCCCGGCGCCAGGGCGCGGCAGGAGCAGCGCCGCCACGCACCTCCTCTGCGGGACGCACCCCTGTGCGGCAGCCGACGTCGTCCGCCCGGCAGGTGCCCCAGAGACAAAGTGTCCCCAGGCAGAGTTCCACGCGGCAGAGTGCGGCGCGGCAGGGTTCTGTGCCGCAGCCTGCGCGGCGTCCTGCCCCGAAGAAGTAACCGGCCTCAGTGCGGCCGCGGCACCTTGAATTTTGTGATCCGCGCGTCCTGGCCGTCCAGCTCCGCCCACGATTTCTCGGTTTCGAGGACGGTGAGCGCGCTGGTGGGGAACCTTGTGGCGGCGTCCATGTAGGCGTCGTGATCGGAGTCGCGTGAGGCCAGGTGCATGGCAAGGTCCTGCACGCCAGGCAGGTGCGCGATCAGCATCAATGTGGTGACAGTGTCCGGTACATGATTGACCACGGTGAGCATGCGGAGCGCAGAAGCCGCATACAGCCCGTCCTCAAGTTTGGGCGTGGGCGCCTTGTCCCCCAGCTCGGAGCATACCCAGGTGCAGGTTTGCCGGGTGCGGAGGGCGCTGGAGCACAGGATGAAGTCGGGAACGATGTTGTGCTTGAGCAGCCAGCGCCCGGCCAGCGGTGCCTCACGATGGCCCCGTTCTTCCAAGGGGCGCTCGTGGTCAGCAACCCCGCCCGGCCAGTCCGCCTTTGCATGGCGCATAATCACAAGGCGTCGAAGATGGTGCTCACTCATGGCCCAAGCCTATAGCCAGCAAAACCAGCCGCCGTCCAGCCGCACAACGTCACGCCAAGCACGCATTTGGCTGCCAACGCGACCAAGATCCGCGCCGCATCAGGCCTCAGCCAAGATCAAGCCCACAAAAGCATGCTCGTGGTGACACGCGACCAGCCTTAAACCAGCCGCGGAGGCCTAATGCTCGGAGAGTCTGGGTGAACGCCAAAGGCGGGACATCCCGAAAGCGCCGTTGTCGCTGGGCCCCCGCCGCCCGGGTTCCCTGGCCGAGCTTGCGAGGCGAGGGAGGCGGTGGGGCGGGACGAGCGCAGGCGCCGAGGGATCGTGCCGCGAAAGCGGAAGCGCCCGCCCAAGCGGGACAGGCGCTTCAGAGTAAGAGTTAGATCGAGTATTCCGGAGCGGCCCAGACAACAACCTCGGGGTGCTCGTAGAACCGGTAGCCCTGGCCGCGGACGGTGCGCACGGTGTTGGCGAGACGGCCAAGCTTGGAGCGGAGGCGGCGGATGTGGACGTCGATGGTGCGCTCGTTGGGCACTTCTTCGGCGTTGCGCCACAGGCCTTCAAGCAGCTCGTCGCGGCCCACGGTACGGGTGCCGTTCTCCACGAGGTAGTTCAGGAGCTCGAACTCCTTGAAGGTCAGGTTCAGGGATTCGCCGTCGAGGTGTACTTCGCGGCGGGCAAGGTCGATCAGGACGCCGGAGGGGCGCGGTTCCTGCGGCTGCTGCGGCCGGGGGGTTTCGGTGCGCTGCCGGGTGTTGACGGTGGGGTCACCGAAGGTGGAACGGACGACGTCGAGCGCCGAGCCGGGCGTTCCGGCGGGGGCCACTGCAACCGCGGCGTAGCTCTCGGCACCGGACACCAGGGACTGGGCGTAGGCGCGGATCTCCTGTGCGAGCTTGGCGATGGAGGTACCTGCGGCGGCAGCGGTTTCCTCGTCGATGCCCATGTAGAGGACGAAGCCGCGGGCAACATTGTCGTTGGCGACCGGACGGACCGTGTTGGGTCCGGCCACGACGGGCGTGGGAGCGGTCACCGGCGCGGACTCGGCCGGGGTTACTGCGCGGAGCTGGCCGTAAGAGTTGGGGTTGTAGCCCTGGGGTGCATAGCCAGAGGCGGGGAAGCTGCTTCCGGGAGCTGAGGGTGCGAGCGATGGGCGCGGGGCGAAGCCGGGGCGGAGGCCGGAGGGCTGGCCGGCCTTGGCGGCGTTACGGACAGAAATGTGGACGTATCCGGATGCAACTGACATGGATGCTTACCTCAATGTGAATGGCCGTCATCACGGCTCGAATGCTGGGTTCCCCGCACTGAAAACTGGGGAGGGACGCCCGACGCTGGGCTGGGGGGCGAATGCCTGGAGAACTTCGAGGGGTGGGAAGGTCAGGCGTACATTCGACAACAGCGCATGTCGGCAGCAGCGGATGTGCTGGGCCAATAGTCTGCGGCTGCAGGTGCTGTTGAGTTCTTGTTCACAATGAGAGTGTGCAGCGTAACAATGCTAACTTGCAAGTAACAATGGACCGATCAGTCCGCATTATGAGACAGAATCCGGCTTTGTGGTGTAGATCACCATTCTGGCGTGCTGGCAGAACGTCATTCATTATCCAGCTCCCGGTCCCCCAGCTGCCGTTTTAGGGAACTTAATTCGGACCGGCGTCCGGTTTGCCCCCTTTTGTTCAAGTGCATGTGGAATACCAAAATCGGCAGGCCAGCGATGGTTCTTGTCCAGTGGCGCGCCGTCCCCGCGAAGAAAATTTGTCCCATCTTTCCAGGGGAGACCCGGGAATGCCTCCAAAGAAGAGTTTCAAAGTCTCTGCCCGCCCCACGCACTGTCCTACCGCAGCATCACTTCCACATCCAGCTGGCTAGGCTGGGATTCACAGCCGGGACACAGGAATCCCAAAGCCCCGGCTCAACGAGTGACCGGAGAGTTGTCCCATGGCCACACCGCACTCCATGACAAACAACCTTCCCCAGCTCTCCCACCCCGACGGATCCCCCATCCGCGCGCTGGTGGTTGATGACGAGCCGAGCCTCTCAGAACTCATGAGCATGGGCCTGCGCATGGCCGGCTGGTCCGTTGCTGTGGCAGCGGACGGGCCGGAAGCAGTGAAGCTTGCCAAGGACTTCCGCCCGGACGTCCTGGTCCTGGACGTTATGCTGCCCGGATTCGACGGCGTTGAGCTGCTGGGAAGGATCCGCACCTTCGCACCCGAGGTCCCGGCACTGTTCCTGACAGCCAAGGACGCAGTGCAGGACCGGATCGTGGGCCTGGCAGCCGGCGGTGACGATTACGTCACCAAGCCGTTCAGCATGGAGGAAGTCCTCCTGCGGCTGCACCGCCTGGTCCAGCGTTCCGGGGTGGCCGCCATGGATACGGCTGAGCTGGTGGTGGGCGACCTCGTCCTGAACATCGACACCCGCGAGGTGAGCCGGGCGGGCGAGGAACTCCAGCTCACAGCCACCCAATTCGCATTGCTCCGTTACCTGATGGAAAACCCCAAGCGGGTCATAAGTAAGGCGCAGATCCTGGACCGGGTCTGGGATTACGACTTCGGTGGCCAGGCCAACATCGTGGAGCTGTACATCTCCTACCTGCGCAAGAAGGTGGATGCGGTGCATCCGCCCATGATCCACACGGTGCGCGGGGCCGGATACGTCATCAAGCCAGCGGAGTAGGCGCCATGGCCTTACAACAGGCTGCGTCCCAGCGCCGGAGCTGGCTGAAGCCGAACACCTGGCACCTGCGCACCCGCCTCATCCTCCTTGCCATGACCCTGCTGATCGCCATCTGCGGCGCCGTGGGTGTGGTCAGCTACGCCTCCATGGACGCGTTCCTCACCCGCCAGCTTGATGACCAGCTCAGCCAGGCGGCGGAGCGGTCGAACGATCCGGGCCGGCCTCCCATGGGCGGCTTCAAAGGCCGGGATCCACTGGACGCCCGCGGCCAGAGTGTGGGCACCCTGAACGCCCGCATCCTCAACGGACAAGTCAACAGCGCCGGGTTCCTGGCCTCGGACACCACCCGCTCGCCACTGTCCGCCGAGGACAAGCAGGCCCTGCTGGCTTTGGCCACAGATGCACAGCCGGTGGACCGCACCCTCTCCAACGGCGACTACCGGTTGACAGCCGCGAAGACGGACTTCGGCGACGTGTTGGTGACCGGGCTCCCCCTCGCTGGCAAGGAAAGTACGCTCACTTCCCTCGTTTGGACCTTTGTGTTCGTATCCCTGGGCGGTCTGCTGCTGATCGGGCTGGCAGGAACAGTGCTGATCCGGCGCACCATGAAGCCGCTCGAGCAGCTGTCAGAGGTGGCCACGCGCGTTTCGCAGCTGCCGCTGGACGCCGGCGAGGTGGCACTCGCGGTGCGCGTCCCGCCGTCGAACTCCAACCCTGGAACGGAAGTGGGCAGCGTGGGCCACGCGCTCAACCTCATGCTGGACAACGTGGCCAACGCGCTGCAGGCGCGGCAGAAGAGCGAAACCAAGGTGCGGCAGTTTGTGGCCGATGCCTCGCACGAGCTGCGTACTCCCCTCACGGCCATCCGCGGCTACACGGAACTGATGCGGATGACCGAGAACTTCACCCCCGACGGCGAAAAGTCGCTGGCGCGCGTGCAGAGCCAGTCTGAGCGCATGACCGCCCTGGTGGAAGACCTGCTGCTGCTGGCCCGGCTCGATGAGGGCCAGCCGCTCAAGCTCAGCGGGGTGGATCTCACGCAGCTTGTGATCGAGGGCGTCAGCGACGAAAAGGTGATGGCCCCGGGCCACAACTGGCGGCTGGAGCTTCCCGAGGAGCCCGTGGTGGTCAACGGCGATGCCTCTCAGCTGCGCCAGGTCCTGATGAACCTGCTCTCCAACGCACGCAAACACACTCCCGCCGGAACCACTGTGGTCACCGGGGTGTGCACGTCGTCTGAGGGCGCGGCGGTAGTAACGGTAACGGACGACGGCGGCGGGATCCCTGCGGAGTTCGTGGACCACGTCTTCTCGCGCTTCGCCCGCGCAGACGCGGCCCGGAAGGGCGCGTCCGGCCAGTCCGGGGCCGCCGTTGCCGAAGGCACCAGCGGGCTGGGCTTGTCCATCGTGGAATCCATCGTCGAGGCCCACGGCGGCAGGGTAACGGTGACGTCACAGCCAGGGCGCACCCAGTTTGCCCTGCAGCTCCCCCTTCATTCGCTTTCGTAGCAAAGCGACGCGCCGCCGTCGTGATCTCTGTTACCAAAATGTGACTTAAGCGCCGGACTCCTGTACCGTCGATTGGGTGAGGTTCCTGATCGGGAACCCATATCCGGATGACGCCAAGCTCTGCCGCTTCCCGGATTCCGCTTGAGCAACGGCAGAGGCGGGGGACCCACCGTCCCGGGCAATGAGTGCCCTTGGGGTTAAGCACGCACGTGAATTTTTCCGTGCGGCCGGATGCCCTCATCCGAACCCGACAGCTAACTCCGCAGGTGTGAGAGGCGATTCATCATGTCCAAATTCCTGGTTAAACCGCGCCCGAAATCCGGGTCTGCACCCCACGCCGGACGCAAAGCCGGCAAGTTTCCCTTCATCGGCAAGCGCGCCGCTGTCTTCGCCGCATCCGCTGCACTCCTGGTAGGAGTCGGGGCGGCCGGACAGGCTACCGAGTCAAGCATCAGGGTTGCCGCCACCGAAACCCAGGCCGCCGAGGCCCAGTCCAACCTCAGCATCGAAAAGAGCGAAATCCGGGCCAACCCGGCACCGGCCCCCGCTGCTGAGGAGATTGCCGTGGCCCCGCAGGCGGCAGAGCCCGCACCGGCACCCGCTGCCGAACCGGCATCAGCGCCCGCAGCCGAAGCGGCACCGGCACCGGCTCCCGAGCCGGCCGCGGCTCCTGCTGCCGCTCCTGAGCCGGCCCCCGCACCTGAGCCGGCCCCCGCCGTCGCGGTCAACGACCCCGCCGGCGCCCAGGCTTACGCCGCCGGGCAGCTTGCCAGCTACGGCTGGGCGCCGGACCAGATGCAGTGCTTGGTAACCCTGTGGGACAAGGAATCCGACTGGACCACCACGGCTACAAACGCCAGCAGCGGCGCGTACGGCATCGTCCAGTCCCTGCCTGCTGAAAAGATGGCCAGCGCCGGTCCGGACTACCTGACGAACTACCGTACGCAGATCAACTGGGGCCTGAACTACATCCAGGAGCGCTACCAGTCCCCGTGTGGTGCGCTGAATTTCCACCTCTCCCACAACTGGTACTGAGTCCACAACTGGTACCGAGCACTCGGTGATCAATGCCCCATGGCGCGCGCCGTATCCGTGGGAGTGGCAAAAGGCCCGGCATACTGTGACCCATGAAGTTCACCACCACCATCCAAGGCAGCGGAAACAAGACCGGCATCGAAGTTCCCGATGAGGTCCTCGCGGCCTTGGACGCGGGCAAACGGCCGCCCGTAGTGGTGACCATCAACGGCAGGAGCTACCGCAGCAGCATCGCGGTGATGGGTGGCCAGAACCTCATTTCGCTCAGCGCAGCCAACCGCGAATTCGTTGGCGTTTCGGCTGGGGACACAGTTGACGTGGTCATCGAGCTCGACACCCAACCCCGCGTGGTTGAAGTCCCCGAAGACCTTGCCGCTGCGATGGCGGCGGAACCGGCCGCCCTGCAGTTCTACGCGACGCTGAGCTACAGCGCCCAGCGACGGTACGTGGAGCCGCTGGCCGACGCCAAGACGCCGGAAACGCGGTCGCGGCGTATCGCCAAGGTGGTAGCCGACCTTAAAGCCGGAAAGAAATGACTGTCCGGCCCGCCTCGTCCTGACTCGTCCGGACGGTGACAGCACTGTAATCCGCTACGTGCAGGACGCCTGCGGGCAGCGGGCCGGTGTTGGGTCCCACGGCCACCGTGCGGATTCCGGCGGCCACCCCTGCGGCGATTCCTGCTGGAGCGTCTTCGAACACCACGGCGTCCGCCGGGTCCACGCCAAGGTTGGCGGCGGCCTTCAGGTATCCCTCCGGATCGGGCTTGCCGCGGGTCACCCGTTCAGCTGTGACTGCTACGGCCGGCATGGGCAGGCCGGCTGCTTCCATTCGGATGCCAGCCAGGACGAGGTCAGCGGACGTGACCAGGGCGACGGCGTCCGCCGGCAGGGCTGCCAGCAACCGGGCAGCACCGGGCAGGGCCACAATCCCTTCGGTCCGGACGCGTTCCATCGCCCCGAGTTCGGCCGTCAGTGCCGGCACGTCAGCACCCTCAGGAGCAAACCGGGTGACAGTATCGCGTGCCTGGACGCCGTGCGAGGTGCGGAGAATCTCCTCCAGGTCCAGCCCGTAGCGCGCGGCGAATTCACCCCAGACCTGCTCCACCACCGCGGTCGAATCCACCAGGGTGCCGTCCATGTCAAAGAGCACGGCGCGGCACGTCAGGTTCCGGATTCCAGCAGGGGTGGAGGTTCCAGCAGGGGTGGAGGCAGCCATAGTTCCCATTCTGCCGGTAGATCTCAGCTTTCGCGGCCCGGGATGTACTGGACCGCCCACTTGTTGCCGTCGGGATCGGCAAAGTACACGAAGTGGCCCCATTCCTGCACGTCCACGTCGCTGACGTCCACTCCGTTGTCCTTCAGGTGCTTGTGGGCCGCGTGGATATCGTTGACCACCAGTTGGAGGTTCGACCCGGAGCCGGGAGGCGCGTCCGTAAGCCCTTCCCCAATGCAGATCGAGCAGGCCGAGCCGCGGGGGGTCAGCTGGACAAAGCGGATGGAGTCCGAGGGACGCTCATCAAAGTCCGGGTTGAATCCCACCTTGTTGACGTAGAAATCCTTGGCGCGGTCCACGTCCGATACAGGGACAAACACAAGTTCCAGTTTCCAGTCCATCCGCACAGGCTAGCGGCGCGAGGGGGAATGGAAAAGGGTTGTGGGCTAGCCTGCGATGCCGTACAGGCGGTCGCCTGCATCCCCGAGCCCGGGAACGATGTAGGACTTCTCGTTGAGCTTTTCGTCGATGGAGGCCAGGACGATGGTGACGTTCGCTCCCGAGAGTTCCTCTTCCAGCTTGGCCAGGCCTTCCGGGGCGGCCAGCAGGCATATGCAGGTCACGTCGGAGGCGCCTCGCTTGAAGAGGAACTTGATGGCTTCGCGCAGGGTCCCGCCAGTAGCCAGCATGGGGTCCAGGACAAAGATCTGCCTGTCCGTGAGGTCTTCCGGGAGGCGTTCGGCGTAGGTAATGATGTCCAGGGTTTCCTCGTCGCGGGCCATGCCCAGGAAGCCCACCTCGGCAGTGGGGACAAGCTTGGTCATGCCTTCGAGCATGCCCAAGCCGGCGCGCAGGATAGGCACCACCAGCGGGGTGGGCTTGGTGAACGCGGTTCCCACGGTGGTGCTGACCGGCGTTTGTATGGTGACGGGTTCGGTGCGGACCTCACGGGTGGCCTCGTAGGCGAGCAGCGTCACCAACTCCTCCGTCAGCTGCCGGAAGACCGGGGACGGAGTGTTTTTGTCCCGCAGGACGGTGAGCTTATGGGCGACCAGGGGGTGGTCCACAACGAGAGTGCGCATGGGTCAAAACTACCACCCGGTAGTTGCGCACATCCCCTGGCCTCAGCCCCGTGCGCCTGGCTGCGGGGGGCCGCCGTCGCTCCTTCCTGGAGTGCCGCCGTCGTGCGTTGCCGCAGTGCCGGCGCCCTGCTGCTCTTCGCCGGAATGGTCCTCGCGGATGACCGGATGCTCGAACGTGGGGGCAGGCCCGGCATGCTCCCGCTTCCGGATCAGATGGAACAGCCGGTGGGCAAGGATCACCATGCACACCCAGGCGAGCCCCAGGAACCACCCGGCCATCACGTCCGTGAGCCAGTGATGCCCCAAAAAGACCCGGCTCAGGCCCATGGCGATGATGAAGATCACTCCGGCGGTGATGGCTGTAATCCTGGCCCAGAGGATCTGGAACTGCAGGCACATGATGTAGACCAGCACCCCGATCACAACAGTGGTATTCAACGTGTGGCCGCTGGGGAAGGACGGCGTTGACTCGTAAGGCGGAACTGCTTCCGAATGGTCCGGGCGGGTCCTGCCTACCAGGCGCTTGCCGAAGGTGGTGGCGGTGGTGGAGACGAGCGCCGCCCCGCCCACCAGGACGATGGGTCGCCAGGTCCGGCTCAGGAAGGTCAGCCAAGCCGTGAGGATGCTGGCGAGGATGGGCATTCCGATTCCGCCGCCCACGTTGGTGAAGCCGGTGGCGAAGGCATCGAGTTCCGGGTTCCGCAGGGTTTGCGAGTATTCCAGGGCAGGAATATCCAGGCTGGCCAAGCCTTCGTCATCCACCACATTCGCATAGACCTCGGCTCCGAGCAGGGCCAGTGTGAGCACCAGGGCCCCGCCAATGATCAGGGTCAGCCACAGTGCCGCATACGGCTTGATCCACATGTCCACACGGTCTCGGACGGTGCTCATTATGCCTCCCGGCGGATGTACGTCACGGGCTCCGGATATCCTTTGAAACTATCATTGAGCCATGGTCTCCGCAGAGAAGAATCACGATGTGTGGATGGGTTTTGCCCTGGCGGAGGCCCGCCGTGCTCTGGTGACTGAGGATGTGCCGATCGGCGCCGTGGTGATAGGGCCCGACGGCGCTGTGCTGGGTTCTGGACGGAACCAGCGGGAGGAGCTGGGAGACCCCACCGCCCACGCAGAGGTAGTGGCCATCCGGGAGGCCGCTGCCCGGTTGCGGGAGCTGTCCATGGCCGACGACGGAAGCGGAGACGGCTGGCGGCTGGCGGACTGCACCCTGGTGGTGACGCTGGAACCGTGCGCCATGTGCGCCGGCGCGATTGTCCTGGCCCGGATCCCCCGCGTGGTTTTTGGGGCGTGGGACGAGAAGGCCGGCGCCGCTGGTTCGGTGTTTGACGTCCTCCGCGAACGCCGGCTCAATCACTGGGTTGAGGTGTACGCGGGGGTCCGCGAGGCCGAATGCGGCGGGCTGCTGCGGGACTTTTTCCTGGAGCACCGAACGCGGATTTAGGGTGCTTGGTTTCAAGCCCCGATTTTTCAGGCCGCCCGGGCGAAGCCGAGGTGTTGCTCCGCCAGCCGGACCAGGTGCTCCGGAACGTCCGCTTCCTCCCAGTGCCTGCCCCGGCCCAGAAATACGGCTGTTCCGCGTACAAGGTGGCCGTCCGCACCGCACTCGCTCAGCAGCTGGGTTGCGCGGAGGTTGGGAAGCAGGCCCGAAGCGTGACCCTCCGCGTTCACGTAGACGTGCCAGTCTCCCCGGATGATGCCCTCCGCGGGCCCGCCAACCAGCTGTTCCAGGTCGCGCGGAAGGTCTTCCAGGCGCTCCAGCCGCAGGGGGTCCGTACTGTTCGCCGGAATGATCAATGCTGTGTAATTTGCCGTGTTCACGATGGTTTCTCCACCTGATTTAACAGCTGTGAGCGATCGGATGTTCCCGCTGCATCGGCGGCCCCTAGGGCTCTGTGTCCCTTGTTTCTGAGCCTGCCATGGTGGTGACTGCCTCCAGCACAAGCCGGGCCGGCCGCTCCCATCCGGGCAGCCTGTCCCTTGTCTCCAGGGCTGAAGCCCGCCACGCTACCCTGGTGCCGCCGTCCTGCAGCCAGTCCCGCAGCACTCCCGCCAGGAGGGCCGGATTCCCGGGAGCATCATTGGCCTGGAAGCTCACGGCCGTTCCCGGCAGCCGTCCGTTTTTCCCCGCTCCAGGCGCGGCAAAGCCCAGGGCCTCCACAGCGCCGGTTCCAGCCCGTACCACCGCGGGGATTCCGTGTGCCAGCGATTCCGTGACCACCATGCCGAACGCCTCAGCTTTTGAAACCAGGACGCTGAGGTCCGCGCGGTTCCATTCGGCTTCGAGTGCCGGGCCCTTCCGTTCACCGGTTATGCGCACCCGGCTCTCCAGCCCATGAGCGGCGACGGCTGCACGCACACGTCCGGCGTATTCCGGGTCCGCCTCGACCGCACCCACCAGTGATGCGGTCCATTCGAGCTCCCTAATTTTGGCCAGGGCTTCGACCACCAGCACCTGGTCCTTGTTCGGCAACAGCGCGGCCACGGTAATGATGTGCGGCGGAACCGAGCCTTCCGCCAACGGCGCCCTGTCGGTCCCGGGCAGGGCGACGCGGAGTCCCCGCAGGTGGTGCCGCTTTTCGAGGATGTCCGCGGCCCAACTGCTGGTGCAGATGACTCCCGAAGCCGCGCGAAGCGACCGGGCCTCGAGATCGTAGTTTGCCGGCGCCGGCATATGCACCAGTACCCAGGTTTCCCGTCCGGCTTTGGCGGCAGACTCCAGCGAATCAGGTGCACCCATGGCGATCAGTCCGTCGACAATTGCCACGGCTGCCCCGGGCACCTCGCCAGGTTCCCCTGCGCCGAGCATAGTGCCCAGCCGCCGTCGTTCCTTTGCAGTGGACTCCGGCCAGGAGCCTTCCACCGGGAGCACTTCCACTTCGGCACCCAAAGCCCGCATGCCCGCTACCAGCCGGGCGTTGTAGACGTTGCCACCCGAGTTATGGCGGATGTTGGCGGGCACGAGCAGCCGAAGCGAGCGCATGGGTTCAGGCGGCGCGAAGGTCCAGCGAGTAGGTTGCCCAGGCGTCCGGGTTCTCCCGTAAGGTGACGTCGATTCCGGCGAGCTGGCCGCCGTCGTCGTCTTCCTTCAGCTTTTCCGCCACGGACTGCGCGATGTATTCCGCCAGGGCCTCGGTGGTGCTGAGCTTGCCTTCGAAGTCAGGGTGCTCGTCCAGGTTCCGGTAGTTCAGCCCGGCCAGCACCTCCTCGATGATGGTGCCTGCGGCGCCGATGTCCAGGACGATGGCGTTGTCGCTGAGCGTCCGACGGCGGAAAGCCACCTCCGCGACAAACGTTGCCCCATGCAGGGCCTGGGCAGGACCAAAAGCCTCCCGGGGAAGGCTGTGGGCGATCATAAAATGGCGGCGGACGGTCAGGTTGAACATGGCTACCTCTGGTCTTCGGCGGATGCTTCGCGGATGGGGTTTTCGGGGTGGGCTTCCCGGGATTTTTCGTCCTGGGGGTACTCGATGACGTGGCACAGTGCGTCCAGCGTGCCGTCTGCCAGTTCCTGCACCACGCCGGGCAGTTCGGAGAACGGTGAAGAGCCGGTCAGGAAGGCATCGAACACCGGATCCGCGAGGAGTGATACTGCCAGGTCCAGGCGGTCGGCGTTCGTTCTGCGATGCCGCCGCGCCCGCGCCACTGCTCCTACCTGGCTGGCCCTGATGGACAGCCGGCGGGCGTGGAAGTCTTCTCCCAGCGGGAGGGTGACCTCGCGGTTGGCGTACCAGGACATCTCGATGACGTCGCCTTCATCACCCACCAGCTGCAGGCTGCGCTCCAGCCCTTCCTGGGAAGCGGAACAGTGAAAAACGATGTCGCAATCGGCAAGGGCATCGTCCGGGTGGACGAACTCCACACCCACGGTGTCTGCAAGCTGCTTCCGCCCCGGATCCAGGTCCACGAGCTGGAGGCGCTGCAAGGGAAAGCTCCGCAGCAGGGCAGCAACCATGCCGCCCACCAGGCCTGCACCGACGACGGCGACGCGGTCACCCAGGCGCGGACCGGCCTCCCACAGAGCATTAACGGCTGTTTCCACTGTTCCGGTGAGGACCGCGCGCGGGGACGGTACGTCATCCGGAATTTTGGTGAGCGCAGCCAACTCCACTACGTACAGGTCCTGATGCGGGTTCAGGCAGAACACGCGCTGGCCGATCCACTCCGCCGGCCCTTCCTCCACCACGCCTACGGACAGGTAGCCGAACTTCACAGGACCGGGGAAGTGCCCCTCCTGATGCGGGGCGCGCATCTTTTCTGCGACCCGGGGCGGGACCGAGCCGTGGTGGACCACCATCTCCGTGCCTTTGCTGATTCCCGAGTACAAGGTACGAACCAGGGCCTCACCTGCTCCGGGTGCCGGCAACTCCTCGGGCCGGAGCTCACCGTGCTCCCGGGCCGTTGTCCAGTAAGCCGTTGCATGTCTTGGCGCGCGTGAATTAGTCATCTTGCTGATGAATCTAGCTGCCTTGGTGCGTTGGGGAAAGTTGAGGCAGCAATGATTGCCGCGTTGCTGCTTCCTAACCGCAGACACTCTGGACGCTCGGTGGGCCCGCCCTCGCGGGATCCTCGATTCGGACGGCGCTTTCGGGTCCGGCCCCATTCGATCCCGGCATACTCGACCCGCACGTTCCTGTTTCCCCAGGCACACCGAGCGCACGCGCAGGGTTCCAAGGCGCTCTCGACTCGGACGACCTTTGTCCCCGACACACTCGCCCGGGTCACATTCGATGGCACTCCATCTCCGCAGCCTCAAGCAATACGAAGCCCTCCACGACGGTTCACGTAACGCCAGCGTTTGCATCATGCGCCATCTCCGGGAAGAGGTCTTCCGGGATCGGGTCTGTGGTGGTGTCTGCCGATAGGAACCAGTCCGCGAAGGTCTCTTCGGGAATCTCGTTTCGCCAAGATTCAGCGGCAGCTGAGTAGTCCGGCGGTGGCCATTTCTCCAACGGGTCGCCGGATGGTGGGCACAGATCCGACGGGTCATCGGGCGGCTCCCACAGGTCCAGGAGGTCGTCAAAGGCGCGGATGCTTTCCGGCACGGCTTGTTCTGGCCAGTGGGGTGGTTCCCAGTCCTGATGTTCGCTTTTGTAGTGCCGGCCCGTGGGTGAGATCCAGCCGGGTGGTTCGGTTG